>JALENH010000006.1 GCA_022767895.1 Eubacterium sp. | reverse complement strand
CTTCACGAAGATGATCGGCAGCCTGACACTGTCGTTGACTCAGGATGGTTATGAGACAAAGAGTTACAGTGTGGAAATTGCCGATGACAGCAAAGATATTTCATGGTCTTTTCCGAATCTGGAAAAGAAGAAGTAAGATTTTTATTGTATATTTCCCGTTATGGGTGATGATATAGCTCCTTCGGGAGTAAAAGAAAAAAGCCGGGAAACGGCAGCAAGGAGGACATTATGGATTATAAGAAAACGTACGAGGAATGGTTATCAAATCCCTATTTTGATGCCGACACCAAAAAGGAACTGGAGGGTATTGCCGGGGACGAAAATGAGATTAAAGAACGCTTTTATGCGGATCTCGAATTTGGTACTGCCGGACTTCGTGGAATCATTGGAGCGGGCACCAACCGCATGAATGTATATACGGTTCGCAAGGCGACACAGGGTCTGGCCAATTACATTATCAAACAGAAGGGTCAGGAGAAGGGTGTGGCAATTGCCTACGATTCACGCCGCATGTCACCGGAGTTTGCCGATGAAGCAGCCTGCTGTCTGGCAGCCAATGGCATTAAGGCATATGTCTTTGAGTCTCTTCGTCCGACGCCGGAGCTTTCTTTTGCCGTAAGGGAACTGGGATGCATCTCCGGTATCAACATTACAGCCAGCCACAATCCACCGGAATACAACGGTTATAAAGTATACTGGGAAGACGGGGCACAGATTACGCCGCCTCATGATTCCGGTATTATGGATGAGGTAAAAGCGGTTACGGATTATGCTACGGTGAAGACCATGGACAAAGAGGCAGCCAAGGCAGCCGGTCTGTATGAGACCATCGGTGCGGCAGTGGATGACCGCTATATGGAAGAGTTGAAGAAAAATGTTCTTCATCCGGATTGCATCAAAAAGGCATCTGCCGATTTGAAGATTGTTTACACTCCACTTCACGGAACCGGAAATCTGCCGGTGCGCCGGATTTTGAAGGAACTGGGCTTTACCAATGTTTATGTGGTACCGGAACAGGAACTGCCGGATGGTGAATTCCCGACGGTGAGCTACCCGAACCCGGAAGCGGCAGAGGCTTTTGAACTGGCACTCAAGCTGGCGAAGGAAAAGGATGCCGATCTGGTACTGGCTACGGATCCGGATGCGGACCGTCTGGGTGTTTACGTAAAGGATACAAAGTCCGGTGAATACATTTGTCTGACCGGAAATATGTCCGGAAGTTTTCTGGCAGATTATGAGATTGGCCAGAAGCTTGCACTGGAAGGGAAACTTCCGGAGGACGGCGAGCTGATTAAGACGGTGGTAACGTCCAACATGGTGGATGCCATGGCAAAATATTATGGGATCAAGGTGACAGAGTGTCTCACTGGTTTCAAATGGATTGGAAAAGAGATTCTCCGCATGGAGACCACAGGAAAAGGTCATTACCTCTTTGGTTTTGAGGAGAGCTATGGCTGCCTGATTGGAACACATGCCAGAGACAAGGATGCCATTGTGGCTTCCATGGCTCTCTGCGAGGCAGCAGCCTACTATAAATTGCGTGGCAAAACAATCTGGGATGCGATGCTGGAGATGTATGAGAAATACGGTTATTACAAAGACAGTGTTATCGCCATTACCCATAAGGGAATTGAGGGTCTTCAGAAGATTAAATCCATTATGGATAATCTCCGAAACAATCCGCCGATGCAGTTTGGCAAATATGAGGTGCTGGCAACGAGAGATTATGAGAAGGATATCATCCGTGATGTGAAGACCGGAGAGACGAAGCCGACCGGTATTCCGAAATCCAATGTGCTGTATTTCGAGCTGACAGAGGATGCATGGCTTTGTGTACGTCCGTCCGGTACGGAGCCGAAGATTAAAGTGTACTTTGGCGTTGTGGGGACGGATCTGGCAGATGCCGACAAAAAATCCGAGGAGCTGGCAGGTATTGTCAAGGAGCTTTTGGACGCACTGGGATAAAGGGTTGTGAATTATAACATAAAAGCAGGGGGTGAACAGATGAATCCATATCTGGAACAATGGACCAGCAAAGAGATGTTGGAAGAATTGGAGAAGGGGATTATCAATGCTCCACAGGATTTGCTGGGATGTCATATTTTCAAAGAAAAAGATGTGCAGATTTTTACGGCCTACCGCCCCTGTGCAAAGCGCATGTGGGTGGTGGGGCCCCGCGGGGGTTCTGCCCGTGAGATGGAGCCGTTGGAGCCGGAGGGTTTCTTTGGCTGTGTCATTGAAAAAAAATCAGAGCGGTTGAAGAAATACCGCTTCCGAGTTGAATATGCAGAAGATGATGTCATAGAGATTGATGATCCGTATGCCTTTGGGACGATGTTCGGTGAGTTTGACCGCTATCTTTTTTCCGAGGGGAATCATTACAAAATCTATGAAAAGCTGGGGGCACATCCTATGGTGCAGGATGGTGTCGAAGGAACCCGGTTCGCTGTGTGGGCACCGAATGCCTGCAGTGTCAGTGTCATTGGTGAGTTTAATATGTGGGATGCCCGTCTGCACAAGATGATTATGCGTGGCAGCAGTGGTATTTTCGAATTGTTTATACCGGGTGCCTGGGAGGGTGCTGCTTATAAATATGAGATTACCGCACGTTGCGGGGATAAATTGTACAAAACAGACCCTTACGGCAATTATGCAGAACTTCGTCCCGGCAATGCCTCCCGCATTACCTCGCTGGATGGTTATGAGTGGGAGGATGGTGCGTATCAGAAAGCGCATGCGAAGAAGACCAGAGAAGTGCGGGACAGAGAGCCGATGAGCATTTATGAGGTTCACCTGGCCTCCTGGAAAAAGCGTGTGGAGGATGATGACAACGGGAATTACTCTTACCGTGAACTGGCAGAGATGCTGGGCGATTATTTGGTGGAGATGGGGTATACCCATGTGGAACTCATGGGTATTGCGGAATATCCCTTTGATGGTTCCTGGGGCTACCAGGTGGGATGTTATTATGCGCCCACAAGCCGTTACGGGGAACCGAAGGATTTTATGTATTTTGTGGACCAGATGCATAAGCGCGGCATTCAGGTGATTTTGGACTGGGTACCGGCCCATTTTCCGCGGGATGCCCACTGTCTGGGACGTTTTGACGGACAGCCGGTTTATGAGCATCCGGACAGCCGTCGGGGCGAGCATCCGGACTGGGGAACCTATATTTTTGACTACGGACGGATGGAAGTGAAAAATTTCCTCGTGGCCAATGCCCTGTTCTGGATTGAAAAATTCCATGTGGATGGTTTGCGTGTGGATGCAGTGGCGTCTATGCTCTATCTGGATTATGGCAAGCAGGACGGCCAGTGGCTGCCCAACGAGGACGGCGGCAATGAGCATTATGAAGCGATTCGTTTTCTCCAGCATTTGAATTCGGAAGTGGAGAAGGAGTATCCGGGAGCTTATATTATTGCGGAAGAATCTACGGCATGGCCCGGTGTGACAGCACCGGTGGGGGATGGCGGTCTGGGCTTTTCCTACAAGTGGAACATGGGCTGGATGAATGATTTCCTGGAATATATGAAACTGGACCCTTATTTCAGACAGCACCATCACGGTCAGCTCTGTTTTAGTATTGATTATTACACCAGTGAGAAATATATTCTTGTGCTGTCCCACGATGAAGTGGTACATGGAAAATGCTCTCTGCTCAACAAGATGTCGGGACTGGAAGGGGATAAATTTGCTTCCCTTCGTGCCTCTTACGGTTATATGTACGGTCACCCCGGCAAGAAGCTTCTCTTTATGGGACAGGAGTTTGCCCAGAAACGGGAGTGGGCAGAGTACCGGAGTCTTGACTGGTTCCTTTTGGATGAGGATCCGAGACATCGCCAGATGCAGGATTACATACGGGAACTGAATCATTTGTATACGAGTTATGATGCTCTGTATTATAATGACTTTGATGACATGGGCTTTGAGTGGATGGACTGCTGGCGTCCGGAGACGAGTACGGTGGCTTTTGTGCGCCGGGGCAGTTCAGCGAAAAAGCAGTTGATGTTTATTGCGAATTTTACACCGGTGGCCCATGAGAAATATAAGGTAAATGCCCCTTGCCCGGGAACGTTTAAGGAAATTCTGAATTCGGATGAAGAGCGTTTTGGCGGTGAGGGCAGAGTGAATCCGAAACCAATCCGGGCGAAGAAAACAAAAGTGCCCACTGTGCCGAAACCGGGGGAGAAACCGGACCCGAAGAAGAATTATTACCAGCTGGAATTGTATCTGCCGCCGTTGTCGGTGGTGGTGCTGGAGTATAATTATAAGGATGGCGGGAAGAAATAGAATTGTGGTAAGAATAAGAAAGGCAGAAATGTCTTTCTTATTTTTACCAGAGGTGAAGAAGAAAAAGGAAGGTACATGACATGGGGGAGTGTTATGCAAGTAGAAATACAAGACGTTATATTCACCAATAAGCAAAATATTCCTTGGAATGATGTGGAAGAATATTTGAAACAATATGTAGGAAAATGTTTTACGGTGAAAGAAACGGGAGATATTATTTATATCGGTGGTGATTTCCCTGATGAATATACAGAGTCAGGTTATACGAGAGCATTACGAGGAGCATTAGCAAAAGTTAAGGCTAATGCAAGTACAATAATTTCTGAAATAATTGAGAATGCTGAAAATAGGAGATGGATGGAAAATAAAAATGAAAAGCATAGAAAAGATGCGTCAGGTGGTTGGTATAGATATGATGTATATTTTGGAATGCCTGTACAAGGAAGCCAAGAAAGTGAAAAAAGAATGAATATTTATAAAAGTACAGTAATTGTAAGAATTAAAGGTGAAAAATTGTATTTATATGATATTATAAACATAAAAAAAGAAGCGAGTACGCCGCATTAGTCACAAGGACTGTACGGTAAAAAACCGCTTCTCTTTGAAACGAATTGTATATCATTTTTTTTCATTTGTCAAGAAAATTTACATAGTTAGGGGATAGCGTATGTTCTATGAATTAGCAACAATAGAAAATTTGCAAGCAATATACAATGTTGTACAGCATACTATAAAAACCGTATATCCAAAGTATTATCCGTCAGAAGTTGTAGATTTTTTTTGTAAGCTTCACAGTGAAGATGCAATATTAAAGGATATTAAAAGTGGTCATGTAGGTGTACTAAAGGTAGACGATAAAATTGTAGGAACAGGTTGTTTTGTGAAGAATCATATCACAAGGGTGTATGTGTTGCCTAACTATCAGAAAAAGGGTTTTGGAACATTTATAATAAGAAATATGGAAGATCAAATTGCAAAAAATTATGACAAGGTATATTTGGATGCTTCTCTGCCGGCAGCAGCTCTTTATGAGAAGCTGGGTTTTTCCACAACGAAACATGAGAAATATCCGGTAGAAAATGAAGCTATACTTGTTTATGAAATTATGGAGAAAAAACTTGATCCTCCCCATTATACCTCTCGTATAAAGTAGCCTGTCTGAATTGACAGACTACTTTTCCTTTGTTAAGATTTAAGAAACTTTGAACTGGGAATGGAGGAAAATATGAAAAAGGGAAAGAGGGCTTTTTGGAACAATTTGTATGCCCTGCGGCTGTTGTGGCGAATCAGTCCGGGGTTGGTGGTACATAAAGCAGTGATGAGGCTTTTAGGTTATTTTGAGTGGCTGTTTTATAGTGCCTTTTTTATGCGCTATGTCATCCAGGCGCTGGAGACAAAGCAGGAATTTTCGGCGCTTATGACATTTCTGTGCATAACGGTGACGGTGTTTGCCTGTATTTCGTTATATCACAGCTATGTCAATGGTAAAGTAATACCAATCAGCTGCGTCATTGTCAATCAGGGGCTGAACAAAATTTTGTTTCGGAAATCCAGGAAAGTGGAATTGTCCTGTTTTGAGGATCACGAATTTTACAACAAATACACGTTGGCGATGGAGAAGGCGGATGAGCGGATTATGGAGACGGTGGACGTCATCTGGGGCGTTCTGTTCGGCGTAGTGGCGACGATTGTTTCTTTCTGGCTGATGTATGACGTAGACCGGTGGTCGGTGCTTTTTATTTTATTTCCCGTCATCGGTAACTTTGTATTTGATGCCAAAATCGGCAAAATCGAATTTGAGAGGAACAAAGACAGGGCACCGCATCAGCGGAAAATCGACTATGTGAACCGGGTAATGTATCTGACGGATTACGCCAAAGAGATTCGTCTGACGAAGGCTTTTTCTCTGATGAAAAAGCATTATCGCGAGGCAATCAAAGGAATTGTGGATGTGACGAAAAAATATACACCGAAAGCCATGGTATTTCACTGGTTCCGGGTTATGTTCACCTTTAGTTTCATTTTTGAGGGACTTCTTATTTATGGTGCCTACCGGACGTTGGTGAATCACACGATGTCGCTGGCAGAGCTGGCGGTCATTACAAGCATGATGGTTTCCTCTACATGGATTCTGATTGGCTTTACGGAATCGTTGATGACGGCGTTTCGCAACGGTATGTTTGTGGACAATTTGCGCACATTCATGGAATATGAGGAAAAACTTCCGGAGGATTACGACGGGGTAGATCCCGGCAGCGAGATTCAGAGCATTGAATTCCGGGACGTAAGTTTTTCTTACAAAGAAAAAGCGGTCATTCATCATCTGTCCTTTACCATCCGGGGCGGTCAGATGGTTGCGCTGGTGGGCCACAATGGTGCCGGAAAATCAACCATTATCAAGCTCCTGATGCGCTTTTATGATCCCACGGAGGGGGAAATTCTATTAAATGGAAGAAATATTAAAGAATATAATCTGAGAAAATACAGGAATCTCTTTGCCACAGCCTTCCAGGATCATCAGATGTTTTCCATGTCGGTTATGGAAAATGTGTTGATGCGGAAAGAGCAGCAAGGTGACGAGGAGAAGGTGATTCATGCCTTGAAAATGGCAGGGGTGTATGACAAGGTGGCTTCTCTGCCCGAAGGCATGAACACGACCCTCACCAGAGAGTTTGCAGAGGACGGGGCGGTTCTGTCCGGGGGCGAGTATCAGAAAATCGTTGTGGCGCGGGCTTTTGTAAAGGAATGTCCTTTCAAAATATTTGATGAGCCCTCCAGCGCCCTGGATCCGATTGCGGAATACGAGTTGTTTGACAACATTCTGAAAAGCAGTGTTGGGAAAACGATGCTTTTTATTTCTCACCGCTTGTCTTCGGTGCAGAATGCTGACTGGGTCTTTATGCTGGAAAACGGTACGCTGAAGGAGCAGGGGACGCACCGGGATCTGATGGCGGCAAATGGTCTGTATGCTGACATGTACAAAAAACAGGCGGTGAACTATCTTGCTTCGGATGAAGCCGCGGGGGATAGTATATTTGGACAGAGAGGGGAGGCGATGTCGTGAAAAAGATCTGGGAAAATCATTTGTTTTTATGGAAACTTTGTTTTCGCACGGCACCGGGCTTTATGATTTATTTTCTGTTTGATGCGTTCCGGTATCAGTTTATTATTTTCCTGGAGCATACGCTGGGAATCCAGTATGTGCTTCACTGTGCGGAGTACCGTGAGCCCTTTTGGAAAGCTTTTTTGGTCATCGGTGTGATTTTGTTAATCAATATGATTCAGATTATTCCCGATGGATATTTTATCCACGGTATGAGTTTTCGCACTAAACCGAAATTGTATCAGGCGCTGAAAGAAAAGATGTACGAGAAGGCGGCGGAACTTGATTTGTCCTGTTACGACGATCCGGCGTATTACAACGAGTTTGTGCTGGCAGTGGCGGAATCAGAGGCGTCTATCGACCGTTTTCTCACATTACTGAATTCCATTATGCAGAGCATTACGATTGTGCTGACTACAGGAGTTTTCTTCCTGATGACGGATATGGCGGGGATTTTGTTTGTGTTGGTTTCCTTTGTGCTGAATTTCTTCCTTGCAAAACTGCTGAATAAAGTAAATTATAAGACAAGGTTGAAGGAGAATCCCCATGAGCGGAAACGGAATTACGTGAGCCGGCTTTTTTACCTGAATGACTATGCCAAAGAACTGCGGCTGCACCCGGAGGTTGGTGATATGCTGGAGGAAGACTTTGACCGGGCTAATGAAGAAATCGAGGGGATTCGCAGAAGCGTCTGGCGCAAACGGAGCGGTCTCCACTTCGCACAACAATATCTGGCGGGAGATTTTATTATAGACGGTTTGTATATTGCTTATCTCATTTTTCAGGCAGCGGTGCTTCATACCATTGACTACAGCAGCGCGGTGGTGCTTTTTAACCGGACAGGAAGTTTGCGGGGCGGAATGCGCGGGTTTGCGGAAATTGCACCGAAAGCCAATGAAAACAGTATGTATGTAGATAAAATCCGGGCATTTCTTGCTTATGAGCCGGAAATCCGCCACGGAATCGGGTGCCATGTGCCGGTGGGGACTGGTGATTTGTCGCTACGTCATGTTGGTTTCCGCTATACGAAGGAATCACCGGAAATTTTGCATGACATTTCGCTGGATGTGAAGGCGGGAGAAAAAATCGCTATTGTAGGTTACAACGGCGCCGGCAAGACGACGCTTATTAAGCTTCTGATGCGTTTGTATGATCCGACGGAGGGAACCATAACCTATCATGGAAGGGACATTCGGGATTTTAATCTGGATGAATATCATGAGAGGATTGGTGTTGTTTTCCAGGATTACAAAATGTATGGCGCCACGCTTCTGGAAAATGTAATTCTGGATGATGTGGAGGATGCGGCAGCAGAGGAAGATGCTGTCCGTGACGCTCTTGTTCAAAGTGATTTTGGAGAACGGCTGGGAACACTTCCGGAAGGACTTGAGACACCAATCACGACGGAGTTTGATGAGAAAGGCGTGAATTTGTCCGGTGGTGAAAGCCAGAAGGTGGCCATCGCCAGAGCATTTTACGGGCAGGTGGATATCCTCGCCATGGATGAGCCATCCAGTGCTCTGGACCCCATTGCGGAATATAATCTGAATCAGGCCATGCGCCATGCTGCGGAAAACAAAACGGTATTTTATATTTCCCACCGCCTTTCCACGACGAGAAATGCGGACCGCATTATTATGCTGGAGAAGGGCCGCATTATCGAGCAGGGAACCCACGAGGAACTGTTGGCGGCAGCCGGGAAATATGCTGAGATGTGGCACGCCCAGGCCGGGAAGTATCGGTGATGGGGAAAGCTTAAAACATGGAGGGAGAAAAAATGGAAAAGCTAAGTTTAGAAACCAAAAGAATTATGATTGAACGTTTTGAAAAGGATACTATTATTGCATTAGCAACCGTGGAAAATGGAATGCCCTGTGTTCGTAATGTAGATGCTTATTATGAAGATGGTGCATTTTATGTAATCACTTATGCCCTTTCAAATAAAATGAAACAGATCGAAAAAAATCCTGTAGTTGCCATTGCCGGCGATTGGTTTACTGCCCATGGAAAGGGAATCAACCTTGGTTATTTTGGCAAAGATGAGAATAAGAATATCGCTACGAAACTAAAAAAAGCTTTTTGCGCATGGATTGATAATGGTCATACTAATTTTG
This sequence comes from Eubacterium sp., assembly GCA_022767895.1. GTDB lineage: Bacteria > Bacillota > Clostridia > Lachnospirales > Lachnospiraceae > Eubacterium_F. The sequence continues at coordinate 335 of JALENH010000006.1, read as the reverse complement.
AGGATGAAAACACCTGTATTCTTTGCATTCAACTTACAGATGGTGTTCTTTTCTCAAACGGAACAAGATATGATATTGATTTTAAAATTGACTAATTTTTAATGGAAAAAGGAATAACTCAATGGTACAATGAAACTACAAAGTGTTTTGGAAGGAGATGATAAATATGCCAAATGGGGAAATTGATGAGTTGAAAGATAAATTTGTCGAATGCTTATCTCCGATAAAAATATATTTGTTTGGATCTTTTGCAGAGGGAAAACAAAATGACAATAGTGACTTCGATTTTTACATTGTAGTGAATGACAATGAAAAGGATATTGTCGATCTTACAA
>JALENH010000317.1 GCA_022767895.1 Eubacterium sp. | reverse complement strand
TGCCGCAATACCGCCGGACCACATAAACTCATTCAGGAAAATCGGGAATCCCTTCTTCAGCATTTGCCCCATAAGCTTTTTGGGAACCAGCAGAGTACGGTAAAGTCCCTGGACAAATTCATGCTGCTCCTTCTTCCGGTGTGTCCAAATTACTACGATAAGCATTTCGACGATTTTTGCCACAACCGTTGCCACTGCCGCACCATACACGCCCAGCTGTGGAAACCCAAATTTTCCGTAAATAAGCAGATAATTCAGAACAACATCCACAACTACAGATACCAGTCCTGCCACCATCGGTTTCAGGCTTTCACCAGTCTCTCTCAAACTGCTGGCATAAATCTGCGTGACGCAAAATGGCACGATTGCTGAAAGCATAACCGCCAAATATTCCTTTGCAAATTGCATCGTTAGGGACGGATTTACAACCTCACCTTCTCCATGCAAATACAAGCCGATGAGATGATCTCCCGCTAACGTAAAAAGCAGAAATCCCACCAGCGAACAAAAGGCGCAAATCCACATTTTCATCCGCACCGTATTGCGAAATCCTTCTACGTTTCCCTGCCCGTAATACTGGGCACTGTAAATCCCCGGACCAGATATTCCACCGAATACCGCCAGATTAAATACAAAAAACAACTGCCCAACAATGGACACCCCTGTCATGGCCTCTGTCCCAAGACTTCCCACCATGACATTGTCCACCAGCATTACCATATTGGTAATACCGTTCTGTATCATCATCGGAACCGCCAGCTTCAACGCCCGGCGGTATATACTTTGTTCTCTCATTTTCCCGTCAGTCTCCTCAGTTTGTCAATATCACGCTACCAGCCGCAGCGGCCACAGTTCTCACATTTCCGGCAGTCCACCTTGTGAATCTCCGCTTTCCAGTCTGACACTTCCATTTTCTTCCCCCGCATTTCCAGCAGACAGGTTTCAAAATGTGTCTCTATCTCCCATTGATGTTGTGCTTTTTTCGTCACTTTCATTTCAAAAACGGAAATCTCTTCCGGCCTCATACAGCTCTGGTAAATAACAGGCGCATAGACATGGTTCTCTCCTGTGCGGCAATCCGTAACCCGCAATTGCCTGCTCGTTGTGGTAAGGCTGTCTTCATCCTCTTCGCCCCCGAGTAATGTCCAGATGTTCTGTTCTGTGTTCATGGAATTTCCACCTTTTACATAGAATACCAAGTCAGAAAGATCTTATGCTTTACCGAGAATTTTTCCGGATATTTTCTTTCCAGCATTTCCCGATGTTCCCTGTCAAATTGCTTCAATTTCTGT
>JALENH010000295.1 GCA_022767895.1 Eubacterium sp. | reverse complement strand
CGGATCGTATTGGCATGCATTTTTCCGATCTGTTTAAACCACTGTAAATATTCCTGCTTCGTCACCCCCAGCTCGCCCGGAAATGTATTGGGTTTGCTGGAACCTATATTGACTCCTTCAATGTAATACTTTTCAAATTTGTTCCCATTATATTTTTGAAAATATTTGCCCTTTACCCGGAATAGATAGCCGGTGTCACCATCCTGATATGGAGTGACCTCTTTCTCCTTTGTTATTTTGGTTATGTTTGTTTCATCATTGTTCGTATGATATGTTTTCTTTGCAATCCCACAACCGGTAAGAAATACCATTATCATTATTCCCACAATGATATGATACCACTGTTTTCTGTTTTTTATCATCTTTAAGGACGGCCGGCATTGAGCTTAATGAATCTATATCGCTGTACTAACAGGGGCAAAATTTCTGACCTTGCTCCTTGTTCGTTTTCTAAATAATACCTAAACACTTTTTAGATAATCGCCAGCAGAACTGTCCCCGCCGTAATCAACAGAACGCCTGCCGCTACTTTTTTCCCCGGAATCAGTTTCTATGTCTTTTTTCGTGATCATCATCATAGTTCCGATTCCAATCAACAATACAGATACTATTTTTGCCCCTGTAATTCCTTCGCGAAAGAAAATGAGTGCCAAAAGAATGGAAAGTACAATACTGGATTTATCAATGGGTACAACCTTGTTGATATCCCCTTTCTGAAGGGCATGGAAATAGCACAGCCACGATGCCCCTGTCGCCAATCCTGACAAAGCAAGAAACAAAAGCATCCGACCATCGATCTGAGTTAACCCGCCCCATGTTCCTGTCATGAACACCATGATCCATGAAAACAACAATACCACCACTGTCCTGATCACGGTTGCCACATCTGAATCTGTTTTCTTAATTCCTTTTTTGCCAGAATCGCCGTGATCCCTGCAAAAAAGGAAGAACCTATCGCATAAAATAACCACATACTGCACATCACTCTTTCTACCATAACCGGAATATCATCCCTGGCGAAAGCCGGCTCGCTCTGCCTCCTTCCCAAACGCCATCTTTTTCATGATACAATAATCTTTTTTGCATAAAGCAATTCATTTGATTTCTTGTTCCAGCTAAATTTTATCATTACTTCAACCGCTGTTCAACCAAAACTTTTCTGTTATAAGCAAATTGATTTCTTGTTGATTCTACAACTACACCACTAACAGTTAAAAAAATCTTATTTCTTTGCGTTGATAATTTTCTTGACTAGTTTAACGCACGTCTCCACATGACTGCTATGTCCAAACATATCACACGCTCTGATGCGCTTTAATTCATACCCTTCCCCGCACAAATATTTCAAATCTCTAGCCAGCGTTGCCGGGTCACAGCTCACATACACAATCTTCTCCGGGGCCATCCGGGCTATCGTATCCAGCAGTTTGCCATCGCAGCCCTTTCGGGGTGGGTCCACAACCACCACGTCTGCCAGCGACTGCACCTGCTCGCCCGCCGCCGTGCGCTCCTCCACCAGATTTGCCACCACATCCTCGGCGGCGCCGCAGTAGAACGAAACATTTTCCATCTGGTTTTGTGCCGCATTGGCCTTGCCATTCTCGATGGCTTCCGGCACAATCTCCACGCCGATGACGCGGCCATCCGGCACGCCCTGGGCTAAGAACAGCGAAATCGTTCCGATGCCGCAGTACAAATCCCACACCGTTTCGTTTCCCTGCAGGTCTGCGAATTCCAGAGCTGTCTTGTACAGTTTCTCCGTCTGAAGCGGATTCACCTGATAAAAGGACTGGGGCGAGATGCGATAGCGGATTCCGCCGATACAGTCCTCGATGTAAGGTTCCCCCCACAGAAGTTCCATGGACGGTCCCAGAATTACATTGGTCTTTTCTGTATTGTAGTTGAGGAGGATGCTTGTCATCCCCTTGAGCTTCTGCAACCGGGCAATCAAGGCATCCGCGTGAGGCAGAGAAGTCCCATTCACCACCAGGCACACCATCACCTGCTCCGTGTGAAACGCCCGGCGCACGTATATATGGCGCACGAGACCCCTGTGAGTTTCCTCCTCATAGGCCGGGATATGATATTCCTGCAGAAATTCCATAACCGCATCCACCGTGTCGTTGATGTCCGGATGCTGGATGGGGCACTGCTTTGTCTCGATTAAGCGGTGACTCCCTCCGGCAAAAAAGCCGGTCACCGGATTACCTGCACGATCGGCCCGCACCGGGAATTGTGCCTTGTTGCGGTAGTGCCAGGGGGCAGCATCCATGCCCAGGATGGGAAGCCACTCCACCTTCGACAAATCCACCCCGCCAATCCGGGTCAGGCAGTCCCTCACTTTCTTTTCCTTGTAACGCAGCTGGCCCTCGTAGGACAAATGCTGCAGCGAGCAGCCGCCGCAGGGCGACGCACAACCACACAAAGGAGTAACCCGGTCAGGTGAAGGCTCCAGAACCTCCATCAGCCGGGCATATCCAAACTTCTTTCTCAACTTTATGACGCGGGCCCTCACCCTCTCCCCGGGAAGGGCTCCTTTTATAAAAAAAGTGTAGCCGTCCCAGTGGGCAATTCCCTCGCCATCCTTTCCCATGTCATCCACGGACAAAAGGATTTCCTCATTTTTCTTCAATTCGATTTTATGCTCAGGAAAATTCTCGCTCATATCAAACCTCGTTCTGTGCTTTTTCAACAGGCGTCACACGATAGCTCTACTCCTCACCGGAAGATGTCTGGCGCAAATTGCTCTCAAACATCCGATTGTAACCAAGCCAGCCTTTGTTGTCTCCCGCCTGGGTGAAAATTTCCGTCAGCGTCTGCAGCTTGGCGTCCGTCGTGTCTGCCATGTGCAATGCCAGCGCC
>JALENH010000276.1 GCA_022767895.1 Eubacterium sp. | reverse complement strand
AATCTTTTCAAGATTCCAGTAATTCACGAAGAAAAGATTTGTAACGAGTGCGTACAAACACGCAGGTATCAGATATGCGTCTTTTGCATATCGATACCTCTGCGCGTTTGTCAGCGGGAGCGGCGCACAAGATGCAAACTTTTCTTCGTGAATTACGGAAACTGTAAAAATGCCAACGAACACTTGACACAAACACTCCCTGATACCAATATTGATTTTTGGTTAAAAAATAGGTATACTGATACCATACGAAGAAACGGCAGAATGGAGAGGATAGAGGTTGGAAATCAAGCGAATTGCCCACCGTGGATTCAGCTCGGAGGCACCGGAGAACAGCAGGGCGGCTTTTGCCCTGGCGGTGGAGGGGGATTTTTTTGGCGTCGAGTGTGATGTGTGGAAAACAAAAGATGGTGTCTATGTGGTTTCCCATGACGGACATCTGGAGCGGATGTGCGGCGTGGACAGGGAAATCCCGAAGATGACATGGGCAGAAGTAAAGAGCTATCCTTTTGTAAAGGGGAAAAAGCAGGCCATGCATCCGAAGCAGCATGTCATCCTGCTGACGGAATATTTGTCCCTCTTGTGCCGGAGCGAGACGAAGCATCCGGTGATTGAGCTGAAGATGGATTATACAACTGTAGAATTAAGAGAAATCGTTGAACTTGTCAAACAGTATGGCCTGTATGAGAGGACCTTTTTTATCAGCCTCCATGGAGGCGTGTTAATCCGGCTGAAAGAGGGGCTGGGCTTTCCGGCGGAGCGGCTGCAGTACGTTTATGGAGCCATCCGTGCCAATAAATGGATTCCGGTGAATATGGAAGTGGAGCATTTTCTGATTGAGAACGGGATTAATCTGGACACCCGGTATACCCTGTTGAGCCGCGGCAATGTCATACGGCTTCACGAGGCAGGACTTCAGGTCAATGTGTGGACGGTGAACCGAAAAAAGGATATGGAGTACGTGATTCGTGAGCTTGGCGTGGATATGGTGACGACGGAATTCTACCACGAGCTCCCGGAGAAAAAAGAAAAATAACGAAGTTTGCGATGCGCAAAATGCAACGCAGAAATGGAGGAGATATGAAGACATTAAAGGAACTGAAATGGAATCTGATTGCCCTTTCCCTTGCCTTTGTGGCCATCGGCGTAATATTCCTGATTTATCCGGCGGAGGTGCAGACCACAGCCTGCTATATGATTGCAGCACTTCTCATTATCGTGGGAGTGATTTCACTCATCAACTATCTGCGCAAAGATATCACGGGAATGCTCTACCGCTATGATTTGGTGGTGGGGCTCAGTGCCATCCTCGGAGGAATTCTGGTGATTTTGAAAATCGACCAGCTTGTTGCTCTCATCCCGGTGGTGCTTGGTTTTCTTGTAACCATAAGTGGTATTTTGAAAATGCAGAATTCCGTGGACATGCTGCGACTGGGACATGGAACCTGGCACGTGGCATTTGCCCTGGCAATCATCAATATAATTTTTGGAATAGTACTGCTTATCAATCCTTTTTCCGCTGACATCCAGAAAATTCTGCTCGGCATTGCCCTGATTTACAGCGGTGTCACCGATTTGTTTGTCACCATTGCCATTTCGAAAAAGCTGGCAGAAATCAAAACGGAACTGGCGGTGCGGAACGAGGAGTAGGAGGAAAACATGGCCAATTATCATATGTTATCGAAAGAACTTCAGGAACGGATTCAGGAGGACCGGGAGAACCACTGGCGCAATCCCCATGCGTTCTCCGATGAAAATATTGTGCGGCGGCATATGGACCACGACCAGGCCAATCTGTGGCGGTCCGCCTTTGTGAGGGATACGGAAAAAATCATGCACATCCCGTATTACAACCGGTATTCGGACAAGACGCAGGTATTTTCCTTTTATCAGAATGATGACATTTCCCGCCGCGCCCTTCATGTGCAGCTGGTGTCCCGCATTGCGAGAAATATCGGCAACGTGTTGGGACTCAACGAAAATCTCATCGAGGCCATTTCCCTGGGGCACGACATCGGGCACACCCCTTTTGGACATGCCGGGGAGCGGATTCTCAGCGAGTTGTACCGTCAGCAGACAGGGCGGTACTTCAATCACAACGTACATAGCGTCCGGGTGCTGGATGGTATCATTCATCGGAATATCAGCTTGCAGACGTTGGATGGTGTCCTGTGTCACAATGGGGAACTGGAGCTGCAGGAGTATGCGCCTTGTGAGATGTCTACCTTTGTAGAATATGATGAAAAGGTAGAAAAATGCTATGTGGATGAGAGTTACATCGGCCGGCTGACGCCCTGCACGCTGGAGGGCTGTGTCATGCGGATTTGTGATATCATCGCCTATCTTGGCAAGGACCGGCAGGATGCCATGCGCCTTGGCTTGGTGGCGAAGGAGGCATTTTCCGGAGGAGCCATCGGTGTCACCAATGGTGAAATCATCAATAATCTCATTGTCAATCTCATTGAGAACAGCTATGGCAAACCGTATTTGAAAATGGATGAGGAATATTTCCAGGCGCTTCGTCAGGCGAAAACGGAAAATTATGAGATGATTTACAACAATAAGCAGCTGAATGATTTGTATGAGGGACAGATTCGTCCGATGTTCGGCGAATTGTATGAGGAACTTCTGCGTCAGGCGAAGGCACACGACAAGAACGGCATTTTGTACCGCCATCACATGAATTACGTGAGGGAAAATAACTGGTATGATGCGGCAGAGTACGCGGCGTACGAAGCCACGGAGCCGAACCAGATTGTGGTGGATTATCTGGCGAGCATGACAGATGACTATTTCATCGCCCTGTACCACTATTTATTTCCGAAGGGAAAACATGATGTGAAATTCACCGGATACTTTGACTAGGCAAAGGATTCGTGATATGATAGAAAATATTAGAATCAGACA
>JALENH010000266.1 GCA_022767895.1 Eubacterium sp. | reverse complement strand
AAATGCTCATTTACCGGAGCGGCAAATACAGAATCGTTCAAATCGATCTTTTCTACTTCTTTGCCTTCCTTATTATAAACAGATACACTTGCCATCTGTGTCTTCCTCCTTTCCGAAAAGTTATGCCTTAACGGATTCTTTAATGATTACTGTTGATTTCTTCGGTCCCGGAACAGCTCCCTTTACCAGAAGCAGATTGTTCTCAGCGTCTACGCGTACAATCTCAAGATTCTGGATGGTAACCTGTACTGCACCCATCTGTCCCGGCATTTTCTTGCCTTTGAATACCTTACTCGGATCAGATGCAGAACCGTTGGAACCAGCATGTCTATGAAATTTGGAGCCGTGACCCATTGGTCCGCGGGACTGTCCATGACGCTTAATTGCACCCTGGAAACCTTTACCCTTTGTCTTCGCGGTAACATCAATCTTGTCACCAGCTTCAAAGATGTCTGCCTTAATTTCCTGGCCCAACTCATACTCAGCAGCATTCTCGAACTTGAATTCTGTGAGGAATCTCTTATTCTCAATACCTGCTTTTTCTAAGTGTCCTTTGATTGGCTTGTTCACCAACTTTTCGCGAACATCGCCGTATGCTACCTGTACTGCCTCGTATCCGTCGTTCTCAACTGTTTTAATCTGAGAAACATATACCGGACCAGCCTGAAGTACGGTAACTGGTGTCAAAACACCGTCTTCGTTGAAAATCTGTGTCATTCCAACTTTTGTAGCTACGATAGCTTTCTTCATTTTTCTTTTCCTCCTATAAAATCTACAGCGGATTGATTTCACGGTGGCATCCACCGGCGGAAAACAATCATCCTAGATGGTTACTGTCTTGTCCTGAACCGTAGACCGGCATCATAACCATAGGTTTTACTTCATTTTGATGTCAATTGCAACGCCTGCAGGCATTTCCAGTCTGGAAAGTGCATCTACAGTCTTCTGTGAAGGTGTCAACACATCGATCAGTCTCTTGTGAGTTCTCTGCTCGAACTGCTCACGGGAATCTTTATATTTGTGTACCGCTCTCAGAATGGTCACAACTTCTTTCTTAGTAGGAAGTGGCACAGGCCCACTCACCTTTGCTCCCGTTTTCTTCACAGTATCAATCAGCTTGGATGCTGCGAAGTCGATCAACTGATGATCGTATGCCTTCAGGATAATTCTCATTTTCTGACTTTTTTTACTTGCCATAAAAATAGTCGCCTCCTTTTCGTACTTTATAATGAAATAGTACGACAAGTGGTGACTGTACACTCATCCGTGTGTGTCATGCCGGTTCATTAGAAATACCTCCATGGGGAGGTCTGACTCACACGTTTATCTGCTCTGTGGCAGAAACTATGTTACTGTACAGTGACTTGCCGTCAGGTTTACCGGCCGAAATTGCTGATCTCCGGCCTCTTGACATTCGCTCCACGGAAAAACCCACCAGATGGTGGCAACCTCACGCTTCATCGCTATCATGTCACAGCAAGGAATAGTTTATCATAGTTTCTCAGGGAATGCAAGCGAAATTTTCACAAGTTTTAAAACAACTCATCCAGCAATATATAATATCGTATTTTCTCCCAATCCGGGGCAATCCCCAATTCACGGAATAAAAGCATATCATCATAATCAGAAACGGTATCTTTTGGAATTGGTTTGTATCTGCCGCTGTAATTATGTGACAGACTTCGGTAACACAGTGCGATATCACACCACTTATCTGCTATTCCCGTTTTCCCTACATCGATATAGCCGGTCACATCCTCCCGAACACCAAATATATTAGGAAGGCAGAAATCCCCATGAGATAGGACCAATTCTTCCTCCGGCTTATTATCGTAGAGCCATTGCAGCAATTCAGCGGAATTTCTAAATCCCTTTTCACCAAATGTATCCGGCTCCACATGATCCATGTCAACCAGACCATGTTCAACATGATATGCCGCTTGGGCAAGTTTATGGGAAAGCCTTTGGTCTGACGGGCAATCCGACACATCGATGCTCCATAAACTTTTCAACCCATTCGCCATCAGTTTGCACAGAAGATTCGGGTTATCCATGTACTCACGGGAACAAGCCATCTCCCCCGCACATTTACTCATCACCAGATAAGATTTGCCATCGTTTATCTCGTGGGCATAAATCCTTGGAACAGGTAATTTATCCTGCAGATATTGTAACATCTGGTATTCGTTTTCACTTTCTTCCTCGTCCTCCTGCACCTTCAACACTTTGTTGTCATAGATGAAAATAGAAGCTTCGGACATACCGATTTCATCGGTTTTACAATTTTCATCGTTAAGCACCTTACGGATATTTTCAGGTAAAAACATAGTTCCCTCACCTTCCATGATTGAAATAAACTAATTTTATCTAATAGTATACAGGATGCCGGAAAATATAGCAACGAAATGCCTACCACATCGCAGCAAAAACATTTGCCCCCAACACCGTCAGAATCCCTGCCAGCACAATCGCCAGACTGCTCATGGCCCCTTCCACATCCCCCAGTTCCATTGCCTTCGTGGTTCCAATGACATGGGCAGATGTTCCCAACGCCAAACCAACAGCAATTCTCTCTCTGATATGAAAAATGCGACACACCCATTCTCCCATCACATTTCCCACAATACCCGTTACAACGATGACCGCCACCGTAATTGTCACGATACCGCCCATCTCCTCACTCATTCCCATACCAATAGCAGTAGTAATTGATTTCGGAAGAAAGGTGACATATTCCTCATGGGTCATTTGGAAAACAACCGCTATCAAGAGTGTACTGGCAAGACTCGTCACTACTCCCGCCAGCACCCCGGCACAGATAGCCACGCCATTCTTTTTCAGAAGATGCATCTGACGGTAAAGAGGGACTGCCAGAGCCACCGTGGCCGGGGTCAGCAAATAACTCAGAATCTCACTTCCCTCTTCGTATACCTCATAATCCACATGGAACAACAAAAGCAGTACGATGACAACCGCAATGGCCACAAGGAGCGGATTTAGAATTGCCAGGCCGGTTTTTCTTTTTAAAAAGGAACCCATTTCATAGCCAAGCAAACTGATTGTCACTGCCATGAAAACAGAACTCGTCAAAAAATCACGCATCTTCCCGTCCCTCCTTTTTTTCTTTTCTCCGAACAAGATATTGCGTCGCAAAGCCGGTAGCAACCATCACAAGAACCGTTACCACAAAGAGGGATATCAGCACCGGGAGAAGCAATGATTGCAACTGTGCCCATCGGGTCATCAACCCTACACCTGCCGGAATAAAGCAAAGCGGCATAATCTCAATCAAAAAATCCGCTGCCCCCTCTACCTGATCAAGTTTTATTACCCCAAAGCAGAGGCACAAAAAGAGAATCACCAGACCATAGATTCCTGCTGGAATAGCAAAAGGAATCAGTGCCCGGAGAATTTCTCCCAAAAGAGTCACTGCAAGTAAAATCATAAATTGACGAATCCATTTCATCGAAAACACTTCCTTCCAATAAACATTTCCAAAGAAAAGGGCATGACATCCCTTCGAATATCATGCCCCAATCCTTTTAACATATGAATCACTTCACGTAACCATTCTCCGTCGGCCCAAAGTAGGAAACCGGCAAATCACCCTTGTAAAGAACCAGCTTCTGCAACACAACACCGGCCTCCATGCCGTAAACATGAATCGTATGTACACCAGGCTGCAGTATCACTGTACTCTCTCCATAATGACAGTTGTTCAAAACACCTTCTGCCCAGTCTTTTTCCTTCCAGTGGCCACCACCAATGTTGTAGTGTTCGTCCGGAAT
>JALENH010000228.1 GCA_022767895.1 Eubacterium sp. | reverse complement strand
CTGTCCAATCACACAGTCTCGCATCCTCGCCTCGGTTTCTTCGTCGCAGGCTTTGTCAACCATTTTGTTCACAGCGTCCATGAAAATATCCAAGGCAGCTTTTTCAATAAAGATGCAGATTACCACACTGGCAATCGGATCCAGAATCGGGAATCCCAGTCTGGCACCTCCGATACCTATCAGTGCACCTATGGAAGACAGGGAATCTGACCGATGATGCCAGGCATCCGCCATCAAAGCACCGGAATCGATTTTTTTGGCTCCGGCTCTGGTGTACCAGTACATAGCTTCTTTCACAACAATCGACACAATTGCTGCTGCCAGTGCCAGCACTCCCGGCACCTCCAACTGGTCATAATTTCCTGCCATAATCTTGGACACAGCGGACCAGCCGATCCCAAGACCGGTAATTGCCAGAATCGTCGCCAGAAGGATGGCCGCTACGCACTCCATTCGTTCATGCCCATAGGGATGCTCTTTATCCGATTCTTTCCCCGAAATTTTCACACCAATTATAACCACAATGGTACTGAATACATCGGATGCGGAGTGAATCGCATCACTAATCATGGCTCCGGAGTGGGAAATCAAACCTGCCAGCGCTTTGAAAAGCGACAAAATTACATTGATTACTATGCTGACAAAAGAAATCCTCATTGCCGTTTTTTCATAGTTTTTTTCCTGATTATCTTCCATTTCTATTCCCCCATATGTACTATATTTTTGCTAGTGTATCACATGGGGAAAACAAAGGCAAGCATAACCTTTGTTGTATATTTCTAACCAGAGAACAGTCCTGCTAACTATTCCATGTCTTCCAGAGCACGGCACCATTCTTTCCAATCGGTACCTTTATTTTGCCATTCTCCACGTAACGCAGGCTGGCCGCCATTGTGAAGCCGTCCTGGGAAGTATTCATCATACAGAACATCCGCTCACCGTCCTCCACACCAAGACGCCAGACATCCACCTCCACCTCACGGTCTGCGCCTTCCGTCTGAACTAGGACAAAAGCCTTTTCTCTCTCATTAAAACGTCCATATCCTATAAGTCCTCTCTCACTGTGCAGGTAAATCAAACTGCCTGTGCGAAACACCTGATAATCCTTGTGGATACGAATCATTTCTTTATGGAAACCAATCATTTCCATATCCTCATGCCCCCATGGATAAGTCCGCCGGTTGTCCGGGTCCGTCCAGCCACAGACACCTGCCTCATCACCATAGTAAACCGTCGGCGCACCTATCCAGGTCATCTGCATCAGCACCGCCTGGCGCATAACCGCCGGATTCACTCCCCGATCTGCCGCCTGGGGGCCGGCAAACGCCGTCCTACCCACCATATGATTGGTGCGGGTAAGAAACCGGGAGTGATCGTGATTCGACAACTCATTCATGGCAACCAGAGCACTCGGCATGGTAAACCGGGCCCCGTTATCGGTCATGGCAGCGAAAAAGGCATTGGCATCGCCCTGCAGCTCCGGTTTGTGAACATCGCTGTGCTTATCCATCCCCGTCAGAAACCATCCCACCGGCTCCATAAAGGCATCATAATTCATCACCGTATCCCACTGGCTGCCGTCCAGCCAGGCGGAAGGGTCTCCATAATGCTCTGCCAGTATAATTGCTTCCGGATTAGCCGCTTTCACCGTTTTGCGAAACTCCTGCCAGAATTTGTGATTATACTCTGACGTATGACCCAAATCGGCAGCCACATCCAGACGCCACCCATCAATCCGGAAAGGTGCCGACACCCATTTCCGGGCAATGTTCCATATATATTTAGCAAGATTCCCCGACTCCTCATAATTCAGTTTGGGTAACGTATCATTGCCCCACCAGGAATCATAATACGTATTATCAGGCCATTTCCCATCCGGATAAAAATGAAAGAAATCATGATAGGGACTGTCCTCTGTCAGAAATGCCCCTTTCGCATAGGAAGCATCCTTGTCATATATTTTTTCCCGGTCCAGCCATTTATTAAAAGAACCGCAATGGTTAAAGACACCATCCAGAATAATTTTCATGCCCCGGCGGTGAACTTCCTCCGTGAACTCGGCAAAAAAGGCGTTGCTCGCTTCCAGATTCTTCATGTCCACAACCCGTTTGATGTATTTGGTGGCATGGGCATTTTCCTTATCACCCTCCGGGAGCACCTCGCCACCATCCTCGACAATAACACCATAATGGGGGTCAATGTAATCATAATCCTGAGTGTCATATTTATGATTGGAGGGCGAGACAAAAATCGGATTGAGATACAGCACCTCGACTCCCAGCTCCTGCAGATAATCCAGCTTTTCCATAACACCTTTTAAATCGCCACCGTAAAATTCGCGGACCCCCATGGACGCAGGCATTTTATTCCAGTCTTTCACCTGGGAAACATGTTCATCAATGTACGTGTATTCATCATCCACCACGTCGTTGCTCTTATCTCCATTAAAAAAGCGGTCCACGAAAATCTGGTACATAACGGCGCCTTTGGCCCATTCCGGTGTATGAAATCCCGGAATGATGCAGAAATTGAAATAGGGATTGGCATTGTCTACCGCTCCCTGCCGGTTACAGATGACAATCTCCTCGCCATTTTTTATCTCAAAATAATATCCCACCTGCTTATTCGGCAGTAAAAAGGTCGTGGCATAATAATCAAAGTGCGGCGTTGTCTTTTCTATTCTCATCTCGTGGCGCACATTCTCAATCACGGCAGTCACCTGCTCTGCCTGTCCCCTGCCCACCCGGCAGCGGATGGCAACAGTTTCATATGGCCCCGGCTCGCAGGGCGTCACAAAATTCGCTGTTCCATCACTGAAGATGGCCGCTCTGTCAATGGTTGCTCCTGTCATCTCTATGACCTCCGTATTCTGGGATTTATTTTTTCTAACAAGTCAAAAGGACAGCTTACGATGCTGTCCTTTTGGGAGAAGGTATTTTTGTTACTTATGGGGTGTAGCAAAAACTATATAATGTATTGGGGTTTACGCATATTACTATACCACCATATTGCAAAACAGTGTGCACAAAGTTTACATTTTTTCCAAGTTTCTTTTGTGAGTTTTGCCCAATGTTTTTCTCCCGTCTGAACATTTGCACAAAGGATTACGCATTTTCCGGTGTTACTTCGTCATTCTGCTCAAAAAGCGCCTCGAACTCTTCCTGACCGATTCTCTCCTTCTCAATCAGCAGTTCTGCCAGACGGTCTAATACCGCCCGCTGTTCCTTCAAAATCTCGGTCGCTTTCTCACGACAGCTGTCAATAATCTTTTTCACTTCCCGGTCAATGGCCTCTGCCGTACCTTCACTGAAGTTTTTTGCATGGCCGATTTCCCGTCCAATGAATACTTCATCATCCG
>JALENH010000226.1 GCA_022767895.1 Eubacterium sp. | reverse complement strand
AAAAGTATTACAGAAAGAGAGGAAATGAATATGAAACAAAGAATTTGCGTGTTATTAAGTGTGTTACTGTTTGTTATTGCATTTACCGGTTGTGGAAAGAACGACGATAAATGGATTGGGAAGCATGATTCAATAGAGCAGGAGCAAACTGAGGAACAGGCAGAGTTGGAATCAAGAGATTTGTCGAAAATAAGTGAAATGTCTGCGGCATTTAAAAGTGCAATGTGTGACCCCGAATATGCACGATATGATGTGAATGTATCATCCATTGCAGAATTGAAAAGTCAATATCCAGACCTTTATACAAAAATTCAGGAATATTTGGGAAACAACATAGAGTCGTATGAAGAATTTGAGTCAGAAAACTGTCAGGGAGGGACAATGTCCTTGCGTAAAGACGATTCGGGATATCATGCTTCGGTTTTGAAGAATGGAGTAGTTGTAGTCGGAAAAAGTGGAAATAGAATGGAACAATAAGGAGGAAACTATGAACCAAAACAAAAAGATTATATTTGTGTTCATGTTGATTTTAGGAATGATAGGGGGACAGCTCTACAGTCCTGAGTCAAATGCACAAATGAGCAAGAAAAAACAACACAAATTGTACCAAAGCCTAATTAAAAAATATGATACGCATATGAAAAAAATATGTGCGAAATCAGATGAAGAATCAGACAGTGGATACCAAAAGAAATTGCACACATTTTACGTGTTTGCGGATATCGACAAGAACGGCACAGATGAGTGTATTATGCGGTATGTAGATGCCCAAAAATGTAATACGGCAGATATATACAGTTTTGGTGAAACAACGGCGATATATTCCATTGTGAAGGGGAAAGTTAAGCCTGTTATAAAGATGCCTGATGAATACAACCCATATTTCCATGACAGTTACTGTGCGATATACAAAAAAAGCAATTACATTGACCGGGGATTCAGTCATGGATATGAAGATCGAATGTTTTTTAAATATAAAAATGGAAAACTTTCTTCAAAGGGTATTTCGTATACTTGCAGCGAAGATAACGGCGTTGCCCACGCAGCAATTAATGACAAAAAGGTAAGCCGTAAAGTCTATAAGAAAAAACTGAAAGCACTTATTGGTAACAAAAAAGGATATCCAATGAAACGTTTATAGAAATATCTGCGATAGGAGGTCTGTGGTATTGTCACCGGGAACGTATTACCCCAACGTCTTTTTGCCAATATAATTATCTTTATATGATTTCCCGCATTTTTTACATTTGTGAAGGGTATACCCTTTTGCAAGATAAGTGGCATCGACATAGTGACGTAAGCGGATACCAGATTCGATATTCCACCAACAAGAAATTTAAGAAATCAGTAAAGATTGTGAAGGCAGGAAAGAATACTACCACAAAGACAATAAAAAAACTTAAGAAAAGAAAACGTTATTATGTTCAGGTGCGTGGATATAAAAAGATTCGCGGGAAAATAGTGTATGGCAAGTGGTCAGGGAAAAGAAGTGTGAAGACGAAATAGGAGAACACAATGCGGCACTTGAAAGATACCCTAATAAAAGTTATGATAGAGTAGAGCCAAAGCCGAAAGGAGGAGTTACCAATGAAAAAACTCACAGGAAAAATACTACTGGCATTATCTTTCTGCATGTTATCTTTTTTAGTGCCCCATTCATTTTCGCAGGCAAAAGTGATGAACTTTGACATTTACAATGGAGACATGCCGGGCGACTTGGAGAACTACTATGATGAGGAAAAGGAATATGTAGACGAAGAGGATTTGTACTTCCCGGGAGATTCCGGAAAAATCACGGCGAAATCGAGTTACTATTTCGAGGAAATTGCAAAGGTGGAATTTGTCTCAACGGATTCCAATATTGTATCTGTGGATGCAGAGGGAAACTATCTGGTGAAAAGCACGGGATTTGCGACTATCCATGTCACCGGATGGGACAAGGATGGAGACGTTATTCTTCGAGGCGGGCACTCGTTCCTTGTTGGTGGTGATATGTCTCAGACCACATTGAGTAAAAATTCGATTCAGGCGTATTTGTTTGGCCAGGATTACGGGAATGATGATACGGATGAGATTGTGATTCCGCTGAAGAATACGCCGGATTTGAAATACTGCAGTTTTTCTCTGGTCAGCTCCACCAACGGTGACTGGGTCAATTCCCGCCTGGACAAAGAGCAAAAAGCCATCGTGATTACCACCTTGCGAAGTGGAAAAACCACACTGACATTCCGCATAAACGGCAAGGA
>JALENH010000218.1 GCA_022767895.1 Eubacterium sp. | reverse complement strand
CTTCCGGTTCCGGAATCGTCTCCAGATATTCCTTCAACGTACTGTATTTGTCGTCCAAATCCTTGAACAGCACATAATCTTTGATTTTCTCCTTGAACTTCTCATCCTTCAGGCAGCCGAACTTGATAAACGGACTGATATCATCCCAATATTTCTCGTAGTTTTCACGGTCTGTCTTGCACATACCGGAAAGTTTGTCTGCCACCTTTTTCGTAATATAATCCGAAATTTTCTTAACAAAACCATCATTCTGCAACGCACTGCGGCTGACGTTCAACGGCAGATCCGGACAATCAATAACACCCTTCAACAGCATCAAAAACTCCGGAATTACTTCTTTAATATTATCCGCAATGAACACCTGGTTGTTGTAGAGCTTAATCATACCCTCAATGTTCTCATACTCCAGATTTACTTTCGGGAAGTAAAGAATTCCTTTGAGGTTGAACGGATAATCCATATTCAAATGAATCCAGAACAATGGCTCCCTGTAATCATTGAATACCTTGCGGTAAAAGGCTTTATATTCATCATCGGTACATTCATTTGGATGCTTTGCCCAAAGAGGATGAGTGTCACTGACAGATACCGGGCGTTTCAAAATCTTCGTTTTCTTTACCGGCTCTTTCTTCTCTTTGTCTTCCCCGTCTTCTCCATCCTTTTTCTCTTCTTTTGGTTCTTCCACAATTTCCTCAATAACCGTATCTTCTTCTGTCACTTCCTCGCTCGGAATCGTTTCGTATTCCGGTTCAGCGTTTGCTTTGGAAAGGAAAATCTCCACAGGCATGAAGGAACAATATTTCTCGAGCACTTCCCGTACACGATACTCATTGGCAAATTCGTAACTGTCCTCATTCAGGTGCAAAACAATCTCGGTACCCACCGTGTCTTTGTCAGAAGGTCCCATTTCAAAAGTCAGGCCGCCATCAGACTCCCAATGTACTGCTTCTGCCCCTTCTTTATAGGAAAGAGTATTGATTTCAGCAGAATCTGCTACCATGAATACGGAATAAAAACCGAGACCAAAATGTCCGATAATTTGTTCTTCACTGGCCTTATCCTTATATTTCTCCAGGAAATCTGCAGCACCGGAAAAGGCAATCTGATTGATGTATTCCTTTACCTCATCAGCTGTCATTCCCAGTCCATTATCCGTAAAAGTAATGGTCTTCTCCTCCGGATTGACCTCCACCTGAATCTTCGCCTTATAATCATCCGGCAGTGTAGTTTCGCTCATGAGCTCCAGCTTTTTCAATTTCGTAATGGCATCACAGCCATTGCTGACAACCTCACGGATAAAGATATCGTGGTCGGAGTACAGCCATTTCTTAATAATCGGAAATATGTTTTCTGAGTTAATCGCTAAGTTTCCCTGTTCGTTCGTCATTTTCTCAACCTCCAATATAAAATGTAACAGCTGGCTCTGTTTGCCTGCTGA
The DNA here is from genome assembly GCA_022767895.1 of Eubacterium sp. GTDB lineage: Bacteria > Bacillota > Clostridia > Lachnospirales > Lachnospiraceae > Eubacterium_F. The sequence continues at coordinate 5,597 of JALENH010000218.1, read as the reverse complement.
TTTTTGAATTAATCTATGAGATATGATAACGCTGTGCAAAGAGAATGTCAAGAGAAATTTAGCACTCAACTTAATTGAGTGCTAACAATGCCATTTTTTCTTATAAACTGGATACAATTTTCATCCCATTCCTGTTGATTTCCTCTGTCAAGCGAAAACTCTTTCTGCATATATCCCGTAAATATTTGAAGCCGTTCCTGCTCATATTGAATCCGAATGGATCCTACATCTCCATTGGCCATATAGTGACAAAAATCAAGACACATCTTTTCCGGAACCCGTTTCCCTTTAATCCAGGTAAAGACGTACGGTTTCAATTGTTGCCACAAAACCAAACCTGTGGCATCTTCCACCTTCTCGTCGGTATCATACCAGGCATCATGCCTTGTCCCATCAATTTGAAACGTGACAAATGTTGTCACCTCGCAGTTCCGCACATGGAACCGGTCAAACATTTCTCCGTTAAAAAGCTGTTCCATAAATCCTTTAATATTTTCAATTTCCAGTACAATCATTCTCGTATAATATCCTCTCTGTCTGCTCATACTACTAGCGTTACTATCAACCAAAAATCGTCCTTTTGACGAAAGAATGGAGGCAAAACAATGCGAGCGGATGAACAGACTTACCGTAATGTAGCAAAAAACTGCAGCGCCTATGAAGTAAAGGACTGTTGCAGCTGTACCAACAAATCAGGCGACGTTGATGTTTCCTGCGTAACATGTAAGCACTTTACGTCAGACAAACATTGTTCCCTGGATCTCTTTGATCCCATCGTGGAAAACCACAATTTATAATCTTTTGAAACGGATGCCGGGATTCTATTACTTTTCCCGGCGTCCCTTTTTTCTTTTTGACTTCTTTGTTTTGGAAACTTGTCCGGACTCACTTTCAAACACGGCAATCGAACGGGGAGCCATGGTATATTTCCCCTTCTCTACCTTCTGTTCCTTTTCTTCTGACGTATCCAGAAGAAGTTTCCACCTGCCATTGCTCTCCACATTCGGCAGAAAGAATTCATGGGATTCCCAATGAAAATTAAATGCAATATATAATGATTTTCCACCGTAATAACCACCATAATATAACACTGCCATTTCCCGGCTGTAATAAGAAAATTTTGCATCCCATGGTTCTTCACCATGGCAGGACACATCCGGGGCCCCCAGCCCCTTTACATCCATCCCCATAAGATAACGGCGGTTATGATATAGCGGATGTTCTTTTCGGAAAGCAATCAGTTGTTTTACATAACAGAAAAGCTCTTTATTTTTCCCCAGTAGGTTCCAGTCCAACCAGGTAACCGCATTATCCTGACAATAAGCATTATTATTTCCTTTTTGTGTATTTCCAAATTCGTCTCCCGCCAAAATCATGGGAGATGCCATGCCAAGAAGCAACATAGCAAATGCATTGCGCTGCTGGCAGGCGCGCTTGCGGTTCACTTCTTTCTTCCGGGAAGGACCCTCCGCACCACAATTCCAACTGTAATTGTATTCCGTGCCATCCTGATTTCTCTCGCCATTGTCTTCGTTGTGCTTTCTATCATAAGAAATCAGATCCCGGAGAGTAAATCCATTGTGCTGGGTAATATAATGAACCACTCCCACTCCCCGCTTCTGTTCCCAGAACCGGCGGTAGAATTTTTCTGCCTGTCTCTCATCGCTCTTCAGAAAGCGTCTGGCATCCACAAGGAAAGCGTCATTCATTTCCAGAAAATGTTCCTGTCCGGGAATTCCCGCCTGCTCCTCCTCCCAGTGATATCCCAGAATTTTCACATGGGACAATACCGGATCCCGTTTCAGCCACTCCGCATCCATACACTCCTGATTGACACGAAATCCATCCACGTGAAAACGAAGGGCATAGTACCGAAGACATGACAGAATAAAATCCGGTGTCTGATTTTTAAAATACATATCCATCAAAAGATTCATACCATTCTGGTGAAGGATCTTCACCAGCTGTTGAAATTCTACAGATACACTTTCTTCCCCACTGGCATAACCTGCTTTTGGAGCAAAATAAAAAGCATTTTCTGTATATCCCCAGTAATTAATCTTCTTCAGTTCCGTACCGTTCTCATCCCGCATCCATTCATCAAAATCATAGACAGGCAACAGCAACAACGTGTTGATCCCCAGTTCTTTCAGATAGGGGATTTTTTCCTGTAACCCGGAAAAAGTGCCAGGATGCATCACACCGGAACTCTTATGTCTGGTAAAGCCACGCACGTGGCATTGATACAAAATCATATCATCCGTTGCCAGCCTGGTCCAGTTCTCATCCGTCCAGTCAAATTCCATAAAATCGAATCGTCCACGGACATTCCCCGGTTTTCTCCCAAAAGCATCCCGGCCAACAATATCTTTGGCATAGGGATCTGCAAAGTGCTCGCCATCCGCTACAAAATCGTAGGTTAAGCCCTGCAGTCTCTCTGCAATTCCCTCTCCTGTCAGGCAAAGGGTAAAATAGTCTGCCATTCCCCATTCTTCAGCCGGAAACATTGGATAAATCTGTTTCTTGCGATTTTCATATATCCATAAGTCACATTGTGATGCTCCCTGCTTCCAGACAGATATCCGTACCGCATTCCCGCTTAGCTTTGTTACACCGAGTGCAATCCTGTCTTCTGCTCTGCCCGGATTCGTTTGTATCTTCTCGAATGATGTCATTGCAAATTATCCCTTCCTTAACTTCTTTTATCATTATTATACCGAAAAAGGGTGGAAGTAACAAGAAAAATATGATAAACTGATAACAGAAGCGTTGCGGTAACCACTATAATCCGTAACACAGGTTATTTATATGTTTGGAAAGGAGAATCGTTATGTTATTAGACAGAGAATACAAAGTACCTTCAAAAACCAACAGCAAGATTAATATGAAAGTTGTACCGGGACATTTTGCCACGACATCTTCTCATATCAATTTTTATATGGATATGACAACTTTGAAGGTTCGCCAAAAGGAGGCAGCTGAGGTTGCCAGACAAATGGCAAAAGAATACCAGTACAGTAAACCTATTGATACTATCGTCTGCATGGATGGCTGTGAAATTATTGGAGCCTGCCTGGCAGAGGAATTGACCAAAAACGGAATCATGTCGCTGAATCAGCATGATAGTCTTTATGTCATTACTCCTGAGTTTGACAGCAACGGTCAGATGATTTTCCGTGACAACCTGCAACCCATGGTGAGAAATAAGAACATACTTCTTCTGCTGGCTTCTGCCACCACCGGACGCACCATAGCCCGAAGTCTTGAGTGCATTCAGTATTACGGCGGAATTATTCAGGGAATTTCAGCTATTTTTAGTGCTGCAAAAGAGATTTATAGTCAGCCTGTACATTGCATTTTCTCCACAGATGATTTACCGGATTATCATACCTTCAGTCCTGAGGAGTGCCCTCACTGCCGAAATAAGGAGAAAATTGATGCCATTGTAAATGGCTTTGGTTATTCCGAATTGTAAAAGGAACTGACGATAAAGGGAAGATAGCCTCCGATGGGCTGTCTTCTTTTTTTGTAGCACAACCCCGAGCACCTCTTATATTACCATAAGCAATGTGCCCGCACCGATTAATACACAACCGATGATGGATTTTACTGTAAACTCTTCATGCAGAAAAAGGAAAGCAAGAAGCAGGGTAAACACCACACTGAGTTTGTCTATTGGCACAACTTTTGAAGCCTCTCCTAACTGAAGTGCCCGGTAGTAACAAAGCCAGGAGGCTCCTGTCGCCAGTCCTGAAAGGATGAGAAATATCCAGCTCTTTCTGCTTATTTCCGCAATTCCTCCTTGTTTATGAAACAAGAACACAATCCCCCACGCCATGAGAACAACCACTACCGTGCGGATAGCCGTTGCCAGATTAGAATTAACACCATCAATGCCAATCTTCGCTAATATTGATGTGAGTGCAGCAAAAATAGCTGACAGCAACGCAAATACGAACCACATACAATTCCCCCTTTTTCTCTAGCTACTCATTTTCAACTGTTATTGCGGTAAGCGCTTCAAAATCTCCAGCGTATACTCCCATGTCCGTTTCACACTTGCTACATCCATACTCTCCTTTGGCGTGTGAATATCTTTCATATCCGGGCCAAAGGAAACGCAATCAAGTCCCGGCAGTTTATTGGTAAAAATACCACATTCCACACCGGCATGAAGTGCCTGAACAACCGGTTTTTCCCCGTACTGCTCCTCATAAATCTCAACCATCAGATTCCGCAGAGAGGAATCCGGGCAATATTCCCATGCCGGATACTCACCGGAGCATGTCACCATGCCACCCAATTGTTCCATCAAACATGTAATCTGATCCACCAAAGCCCTCTTCTCTGTTTCCACACTACTCCGCACAGAAAAGGAAAAAGACACCTGCTGTCCTTCGGTCTTCATAATGCCGAGATTCAGAGAAGTCTGTACCAGATTTTCAATCTCAAAACTCATACGCTGAATACCGCCCGGCAGATTCACAAGCGTCGCAATCACATCCGATGTAGACACCCCGGTCATGGCCTGCGTGTTTGGAAAGTCGCATTTTTCACAGAATACCACCACATCCGGGTCCGTAATGCGGAATTCATACTGCAATTCTTTTGTGAGTTCCTTCACCATGGTTTCCATTTCCCCGCATTCACCTTTCGGCACAAGAATTACGGCTCTCGCTTCCCTCGGAATCGCATTATCCTTTAAACCACCCTCAATCCTGCATAAAGAAAAAGGGATGGACTTACGAATCCGATAGAGAACTCTTCCCATAAGCTGACAGGCATTTCCCCGGCCTTTGTCAATTTCCGTACCGGAGTGTCCTCCCTTCAATCCGGAAATAATAATCTCCATGGATGTTCCACTTTTATCTTCATAAACCACGGGTAATTCAGCCTTTGCCGTCACGCCACCGGCACAGCTTACCAGCAAATACCCCTCTTCCTCAGAATCCAGATTCAAAAGAATTCTTGATTTCAATGGTGAGCAATCCAGTGCGCTTGCCCCCAGCATACCAATTTCCTCATCTACGGTAAATACCACTTCCAGCGGTGGGTGAGGAATCTCTTCCGATGCCAGAATTGCCAGTGCAAAAGCCACCGCAATTCCATCATCACCACCCAATGTGGTTCCTTTCGCAGAAATAATTCCGTCCTCCAACTGAATCCGGAGTCCCTCTTTGCTGAAATCAATATCACAATTCGGTTCCTTCTCACACACCATGTCCAGATGTCCCTGAATCATCACCGGCGCCGATTGTTCGTACCCCGCTGTCCCCTCTTTCCATATTATGATATTGTTGTACTCATCCTGCTTGTAGGTTAATTGATGCTTTTTGGCAAATGCCACGCAATAATCGCTGATTGCCTTTGTATCACCGGATCCGTGTGGAATATTGCAAACCTCCTCAAAATAATGAAACACGCCTGCCGGTTCCAACCCGCCTAAAACACTCATGATTTCTTTCCTTTCCATGCTTTATTTTGACATGCACACTCTTGCTACCGCCTCTTCCCAGCCTCGCAAATAGCGTTCCCTCTCTTCCGGGTTCATCTTCGGCTCCACATGTAAGTCCATCTGCCAGTTATCCCGGATTTCC
>JALENH010000211.1 GCA_022767895.1 Eubacterium sp. | reverse complement strand
GATGCGAACCATTCCTTAAGGGTAGGCGAAATGCTCAACAAGCAAGCTGAAATATATGAAGCACTCGGAGTGGAGGCTCCAGCCTCGTCATGTTAATCCGAGAATCCAGGTTGAAAGTGGATTTTCCAAAACGCATCTATTCGAAGGAATATGTTATGGAGATGCTTCGAAAATATGATGGCAAAAAATCTGTATCTGAACTGGCACAGATGTTTGATTATAGTGAACGTTACATAAGAAAACTAATTGCAGAGATGCGGGAAGATTAAGGAGGGATGAAAAAAACGGAAACCAGCTTTTTCTTAAATGTGTTATCTTTTGCTTTAGGTACAAAAAAATTGAAATAAGGAGAGGATTCATATGAAAAATCAAAAGTTATTTTTACCACTAGTATTTCTTATGTTGGTATTTTTAACCGGCTGTAGTAGGGGAGATGGAAAGAATTCCGATGAGGTGGATGCACTGGAGGATATTATTGCTACACAACGGGAGAAGGGTGCAACTGTTAGTGAGGATATTGATAATAAGGCCCAATATACATGGTCCAAGGATGGACATCTGACTGAAATCAAGTGGGGATATGATATGACTGATAATCCTGCTAATCCAATTAACTACAAGTTGACTGGAGATTTATCCTTGTCATCTTTTCCTCAATTGAGTAGAATTGAATGTAGAGGTAATAAATTGACAAATTTGGATATGAGTGGGTGTAAAAAGATTAGATATTTATCCTGCGAGATGAATAGAATAAAGTCCTTGGATTTGAGTAATATGAAAGAATTAGAAAATCTTATCTGTTATCAAAATCCTTTGACCCAATTAGATGTAACTCCATGTTCCAAACTTACATTTCTATCTATATCGACTACCAAATTGAAGAATATAGATTTGTCAAAGTGCAATAAATTGACGAGATTAGATTGTAGCTTTACGGAACTAGAAAATCTCGATTTGAAAAACAATCCGGAATTATCTAGATTAGAGTGTGCTGAAGCTAAGTTATCTTCTTTGGACTTGTCACAAAATGAAAAACTCAAAGACTTGTTATGCAGTAATAATAAGTTGAAAAGCTTAAAAGTTTCTTCCAAAGCAAGCATTGAGGAGTTTTCATATAATGGAAATCCATTGCCATTGTCAGATGTATATGCAATTATCGTACCTTCTTCTAATGAGAAGAAAAAAATGAGTGCTGAAAAGGCCTCTGAGAGGATGAATGAATTTATGTCCTATACCAAAGAGGTAAAAAAGTATTCCGAAAATTATGATAAATTAACATTAAAAAACGGAGTTAAAATAAGCCCAGAGTATACTTTGTCTCAAGAAGGTGAAAGTAAGTTTACGATTGATTTTATTCATCCAGAAGATTTATTTAATGCAAAATATAGTGATGTAGATGGAGATGCAAATATAAATAGTGAATATATGGAGAGTTTTTCTGATATGATGTCACAACTTGAAGATGTTCATACAATTGTTTCGTATCAATTTTTCAATTCAAAGGGAGATTATTTTGTTCAGCAAGCGAAACATATTGAGGAAGCTTCCGGTTATACGGATAAACATTACACGGCGCGTGCTTTTATGGATGGACGAGAAAATAAAAAGGAGTATTCCCAATATAAGGGAAATTTGAATAAACTGAATAAAGTGTTTTCAAATCACGGTACCATAAAGCTAACATTAAAATATAAAAAGGGGACATATACTTACAAACTTAACAAATATCAAGTTAAGATTATGAGATTAATGCTTGATTTTTGCAAAGAGGGGCAAAGTTATATTAGATAAATAAAGAAATGGAGGATAATCCTATGAAAAGAAAGATGAATTCTGTTTTTGCTGTGTTACTTGTTTTGATTTTAATGACTGGCTGTAATGTCGACCAAACCATCAATGATACAATTGATGGTGCCAATGAATTAATTAATTCCAAGGACCTGGATGAGTCCAGAGAGCGGGATGTTTATGAGGATGCAAAGGAAATTATTCGGCAAAATCTGGCATCTCCATCCAGTGCGGTGTTTCCGACTTTCGGGTCGGATGGAGTTCGGGTTATCGCAAGACCGGATTCCCCAGACACATATGTGAGCGGATATGTGGATGCTGACAATGCCATGGGCGCATCCATCCGTGCCAACTTTACGGTACATATAATTTATGAAGAATATGCAGGAATGGGAAACTATAAATACGAAATACAAGAGTTAGGGTAGAAAACATCCCAAAGGAGGAGAACATCATGGAACAACAAAATCAAAAACCGAAGTGGGTTATTCCGGTAATTGCTATTTTGGCAGTTTTGCTCGTTGGCTGTATTGTTGCTATTTGCTATCTTCAGATATCAGAACGGAAGGAAGCATCGCAACCACAGGTAACTTTCACGGCAGCGCCAACCAAATCACCGGAAGAAGA
>JALENH010000264.1 GCA_022767895.1 Eubacterium sp. | reverse complement strand
GCCGTCCTTTCCTATGGCGAGTACAAGGAACTTCTGCTGACGAACCGCCAGTACGCCTTTGCCCGGAGTTTCGAGGGACAGGACGTGATTACCGCAGTCAATAACGACGAGAGTGAGGCGGTCATCCACATTCCTTATGGTGGCAACCAGACATCTTTTACCGGTGTTTTGTCGGGAAAGGTTTATGACGTGGAGAACGGGCAGATTGAGGTGGCTTTGGATGGCTGCGGAGGAGAAATTCTGGCGTAATTTAGAAATACGGACTATTTCTTCCAGTTTACAAAGTAAATTCCTACACACACCAACGGCAAAGCGGATAGCGTATAGACATTCCACATCTCCTCTCCGAGGAACAGGGCAGACAAAATACTGCCAAAGACAGGAATGAGGAAATTATAGACCGTGATACGTCCCATGGGATTGTACTTGAGAAGAATCGTCCACAAGGTAAAGGCGGCGGCTGAGATAAATGACATATACAGTAAAAGCAGCCAGCCCGCCGCCCCAATTTCCAGAAGAGGCAGATTTCCTCCCATGACAAAGCCAAGGACAATCAGCATTACCGCTCCCAGCGTCAGCTGCCATCCACAAAGGGCGACCGGCGCCATATTCCGGGACACTTCTTTGTTCGCAAGGGAGCCGAGAGCAGCAACAATGGCGGACAGAATCATAAAGCCCTCTCCCAAAAGGGCAAAACCATCCCCCAGTTCGCCTTTCCCCAGATTGACAATAATGACTCCGGCGATGCCAAGCAGGCAGCCGGCCAATTTTCTACCGGTAATTTTCTCTTTCTCCTTATAAAAGATTCGTGCAATAATGACACAGAAGAAAGCCATACTGCCGTTCAGAATGGCACCTTTGACACCTGTTACATGCGCCATTCCCACATAGTAGAAAAAGTACTGTAAGCAGGTCTGAACCAGTGCCACGAGCAGAATCCCGCCAACCGGCCAAATTCTTACAACGTCCTTTTTGTATTCCTGCTTTTCCATAAAGAGAGAAACGAGAATTGTCATTAACCCGGCGATGAAAAATCGGATTCCGGCAAACAGCATCTGGCTTCCCATATCGCCATCTGCGACCTGAAAGATTCTATACCCTGCTTTCACACAGGGAAAGGCACTTCCCCACAGAAGCGTGCTGATTATTGCCAGCGACAATACCGTTCCGGTTTTTGAAAAGATTTTTTCTGCTTTCATCTCTTTGGTCCTTTCTGTATCTTTTCTCCCTACAAAAGGAAAAGTGACATTCTCAATTGATGGAATGTCACTTTACATATCATCTGTATCCGTAAATAGAATCACCGGCTGTTCCAAGCGATACTGATAAAACTTGATGATATTGCCACTGTACATCCTCATGGGATTCCAGTTGCAAAGATCAAAATCCTTTTTATAGGGCAGATTGTAATAAAAAGAATCGTTGGAGCCATAACTTTTATCATAGGTAAGCAGGCTTTTCGCAAAAAGCTCCTGTGCCGCTGTCAATGTCATCGCTATCCCCTCCGTAATTTTCTATTTTTATTATATGACAATGAACTGAATTTGGCAAGACTGAAAAGTGTTAGAATAGTTCATGCATTTGACGCTATAAATCATATTTTTTATTATGATTTTGTGCTAAAGTATAATTAATCTATTATGCGAGGAGGTTGTACTATGTACAGAATCAGTAAACAAACAATGAGCATCGGCTTAAGTTTTGCTCTGGCTTTATCAAGCCTTGGAATGCCATTTTCCATCCATTCGGCAGCCAAAGCTAAACTGACAAGAACCAAGCTCACTATGAATGTAGGGCAGAAGAAAAAAATCACAATAAAAGGGAAAAAGAAAAAGGCAAAATATAGCTTTTCCTCTTCTTCCGCGAAAAAAGCTTCGGTTTCCAAAAAGGGTGTAGTTGCAGCAAAGAAAAAGGGAACTGTAAAAATCACAGTAAAAGAAAAATACAAAAAGAAAACGAGAAAGGTGGGAACCGTTACGGTTACAATTAAGAATGCGAAAGCAGGTACCCCAATCACCACACCAAATGTGACAGATGCACCGGCACCAACGAATACCGTGGCAGCACCGACAAACACTCCTACTGCCACACCGACAGCTTCACCATCCGCAAAACCAACGAGAACGCCAAAGATTACACCAACCCCGTATCCGGAAGTTGCTGAGTTCTCCAATCTTCCCAAGGGATATACGGCAAAAGTAACAGCAAATGAGGGGAAGGTAAAAAAATTTATTTATACGTCCACAAAATGGTATGACGGAACAGACTCCACAGACAAAAAAGCCATCGAACGCTATGCCATGGTTGTTCTTCCAAAGGATTATTCAAAAACAAAAAAATATCCGGTCATTTACATGCTTCATGGTCTCAGCGACACTCCGGAAGATATGGTCGGTGACGGAAGAACCAGTGGACGCGACAGCGTACAATATACCATATGGAACGCCATCGCAAATGGCGATGTCAAAGAAAGTATTGTCGTGTTCCCTTGCGTATGCTGTAACGAAGAGGGAAAAAGTGGTTTTGATACAAGTCCTGAAACATCAGCTGCCTATGATTATATCATTCACGATTTAACAGAAGTGTTAATGCCTGCTATTAATAGGGAATATTCCACTCTCACCGATCGTGACAATACAGCGGTTTGTGGTTTCTCCATGGGCGGTCGAGAGACACTCAACATCGGATTAAGAAGACCTGACCTGTTTAGCGGGGTAGGTGCATTCAATCCTGCACCGGGTGCTTTATCAGGTGGTGATATGCTTACTGCTGACGAGTTTAAACTATCGGATGAATACAAAGAAAACACATATATCCAGATTACCAAAGGAGCCAAAGATACTACAGTAGGTAACAATCCTGTCACCTATCATCAGGCTCTGGAAGCAACAAACACGCCTCATGCCTACTACGAAACAATGGGCGGGGATCCAGCCGGAACCGGCAACGGTGGTCACTGGAAGACGGTATACCTGCATGGATTCTATAACTTTTTAAAACGGATTTTCAAATAGGGGGCTAGCTGTGTGAAAAAGAAAATGAAGAAAGTGCTTTGTATGGTTCTGGCATTCAGTCTGAGCATGCTCACCATAATTGATGGGGCAAATTCTGCCTCCGGAAAAGCCAAAATAACGAAAAAAAGACTTACACTTACCGTAGGACAGAAGAAAAAGATTTCCATTAAAGGAAAAAAGAAAAAAGCAAAATATAGCTTTTCCTCTTCTTCCGCCAAAAAAGCTTCTGTTTCCAAAAAGGGATTCGTAACAGCCAAAAAGGCGGGAACCGCAAAAATTACCGTAAAAGAAAAGTTAAAAGGAAAGGAAAAAAGAATTGGTACGGTAACAGTTACCATTAAAGACAAAAAGAAACGTACGCAGATACCGGCAGTTACGGAAACTCCTTCCGAAGCACTTGCAACAACAAAGCCCACAATTACACCGACAGTCACACCAACCGCCACTCCGTCTGTCACCCCTAAGCCTACGGCAAAACCCTCACCTAAAGTCACACCGACTCCTTTTGTGGAAAATCCGGAAATGATTGTTCCTGCCGGTGCCTTTGACAAGAACGGAGTAACCGAGAGAACAGAGGTATTCAAGTACAATTCAACGGCCGTATCAGAGGGAGAAACGGTACAGCGTGAAGCACTCGTTGCCTTCCCTGTCAACTATAAGTCAACAAAAACCTATCCGGTCGTTTATGGTCTGCACGGCTACGGATGGGGGATTTACAATCTGGCTCAGGATGGCGCAACCAACGTGGGATGGAACGGATATTCCAACGACACGATGGATCAGGTAATAATGGTATTCCCAAATATCTGTGCCAACAAATCCGGAGTCGGCCAGGGATATGACCAGGCTACCTACGACGCCTATGACAATTGTGTCAACGATATCGTAAACTGCCTGATGCCAGCTATCGAAAAAAAATATCCGGTGAAAAAGGGAAGAAAAAACACTGCCGTATGGGGTTTTTCCATGGGAGGCCGTGAGGCACTGAACCTTGGTTTCAAACATCCGGAACTATTTGGCTATATCGGTGCATTCTGCCCGGCTCCCGGCGTGTTGCCTTACACCGCCGAAAAGGGTATTTTCACAGAGGATACCTTTAAACTTCCTGACGAATACAACAATGATACACTTGTCATGATTGTTAAGGGAGTAAATGACCCCACCGTAGGCGATAATCCTCTTTTGTACCACAACGCATTGACAAAGAACGGAACCAACCACATTTATTATGAAACAATGGGAGGCGACGAAAAGAACCGCGGAGGCGGCGGACATCAAAATGTAGTATATCTGCACGGATTGTATAATCTGATGGTACGGGCTTTTCCTTGTAACTAAAACAAAGCAATAAGCAATGGGGACTGCAACAATAGGCAGTCCCCGTTATTTTATGACATGAGTCTCTGTACATCTCCTTTGGTATTCTTTAATTCTTTACATGAAATGCACTCATTCCCGGATACATGGCGGTCTCACCCAGTTCTTCCTCAATTCTGAGAAGTTGGTTATACTTAGCCACTCTCTCACTCCGAGAAGGTGCCCCGGTCTTTATCTGACATGTATTTAACGCCACGGCCAAATCTGCGATTGTCGTATCCTCCGTCTCACCGGAACGATGGGAAGCTATCGCCGTGTATCCAGCCTTATGAGCCATCTTGATGGCTTCCAGTGTCTCTGACACGGAACCAATCTGATTCAGCTTAATGAGTATGGAATTACCCGCTCCCATTTCAATTCCCTTTGACAATCTTTCTGTATTCGTTACAAAAAGATCATCGCCTACCAGCTGAACTCTCTGTCCCAGTCTGTCTGTAATCTTCTTCCAACCATCCCAGTCCTCTTCATCCAGGGGGTCCTCAATGGATATAATAGGATACTTGTTGACAAGATTTTCCCAATGCCTGATAAGTTCGTCAGCCGTATACTCCGCTCCGTCCTTGGGGAGCTGATAATACCCTTTCCCTTTTTCACTTTTCCACTCAGAAGATGCGGCATCCATGGCAATCATAAAGTCTCTGCCCGGCTCATATCCGGCTTTCTCAACTGCCTCCAGG
>JALENH010000189.1 GCA_022767895.1 Eubacterium sp. | reverse complement strand
CGAAACAGGTAGTCCAGCTCACGATGTAACTAAAAAATTACTTTCATTAATAGAGGAGTGATTTTATGTATAATGTAATAGTTTCCTCGGAAGCTGAGGACATATTGACACAATACACTATCGCCTGTAATACGGATAATGGTCCTGATTGTGCACGACGACTAGTAGCGTCCTATGAAAAGGGAATATCTCTTTTGGAATTCTCTCCCATGAGAGGATGTGCAAGATTGAAGTACGTACCAAAAAAATATAGAGTAACAAATTTTTGGCCTCATCTCTGGTTTGTATATCAAATAAGCGAAAATGAAAAAACTGTTTATATTGATTACATCATAGACGATCGACAAAATTATGGAGCTTTCCTATCTTGATGTAGTTTTTTAGAAACCAACTTTCCGTAACTGCTATTCAGCCCAATTCTCAAGTTTTAATCCTTCTACACGTTCAAATTCTTTTGTATTATTAGTCACAACAACATAACCTAGTGCTTTGGCATGTCCTGCAATCATCATATCCAATGGACCAATTGGTTTCCCTGCCTTTTCTAAATCTGCACGTATTTTACCATAACATTCAGCAGCTAAAGAATCAAAATTCATAATTTCAATATTGGCTAAGATCAATGCCAATGAAACTCGATTTCTTTCAATTGCTTGACTCTTCTCTACACCATGAACCAGTTCTGCATAAGTTACAGAGGAAATACAAATTTCAGATGGATCGTGTTTTTGTAAGCGCAACAAAACCCGTTCAGGTTTATGTTTTATAGCATATATGCAAATATTTGTGCCCAACATATATCTCATAATTCTTCACGCTCCTGCTTCGTTTCGTCATCACGCCCATCTGACATAAAATCTTCCGAAAACATATCAATCGCTTTCATAAACGAACTCCATTTATCTGTCTTTGGCATTAGTAATACAATATCGCCAATTCGATTAACGGCAACTTCATCTGCATCAAATCTGCACTCTTTAGGAAGTCTCACCGCTTGACTTCTACCATTTTCAAAAATTTTTGCTGTCATCATAATAACCAACTCCTTTCTTCTAATCAAAGTATATATCCTGATATATATTTTTTCAACATCCTGATAAATGATTCTACATATTGTTTCGTTCTGGCGAGGTGATATGCAATGACACAAGCTCAAATGGAAGATCGTAAAACAAATCGCAGAGCAAAAAAGAAAACTCTTACACCGCTCAAGTTTACTTGAATGCGGTGTTATGAGATCTCTTCTTTATAGTGCGAAGTCCGCGGGCTTCGTGACGACCTGAACTTGTTCCTCCAGAATCACCCTCTCTGAAACCTCCATTCCGAGGAACAGGAGGGAGGCTCTTGTTAGTATTTCAATTTCATAGTCTTCTTATATCCGGTTTTCTTTGTCAGAAGTTTCTTATATTTCTTGTAATACTTCTTGTTCACTTTAAATACTGCTTTTGCCTGTATATTTTTGAATGCATTTTTTCCGATAGAAGAAATATTTTTTCCCAGTTTAATGGTTTTTAACTTCTTACAATTCTTAAATGCATTGGCATTAATTGTTTTAACTTTGTAAGTTTTTCCTTTCATTTTTATTGTGGAAGGAATGGAAACTTTCTTTAGGGATGTTTTTCCTTTTACCACCACAACTTTTTTGCCGGAAACTTTGTATAATACACCATTCAACGTTTTTTGAATGGTCTTCTTTTTTGTTGCCGATGGAGTAGTTGTATTAGTTGTATTAGTCGTATTTGTTGTGTTTGTTTTGTTTGGCGGGGTACTGGTACCCGGAGTGGTAATATCATCCGGCTTTGTTTCTTCAACTTCCGGAATAACGAGAAGTTTCATAAAACGTTCGGATTGCATATATCCCTCAGCATATTCGTATGTATGTACACCGGCATCCAGAATTTTATACTGAAAACCAGAGGCCATCAGATATTCAGCCTCACCGCCAAATGCGGAATAATCAGAAATATATGCCCCTTTACTATATCCCTTTGGAATGTAGATTTCCAGTACAGTGCCTCCCCTTTGTTGATAGGTAAATCCGGAAGCAATGCCTTCATCATAGGATGTACTTGTAATACAATTATATGTTCCTGACTTGCCTATGGATGCTTTCATATCTGCAACAGAGTCAGAAGTTCCGGTAAAATTTTTAACCGTTCGGATTCCGCTGTAAAATACGGTATTGGTATGAAGCCTGTACTTAGACAGTTCATAGTCCAAATTTTTATTTATTTGGCTGAATCTTTTGTAATTTTCACCATACAAGGATAAAGCCTTTGGCACATATTCCTGACCATGCTCCAACAAAGCTTTCATTCCTTTGTAATAGTCTTCTCCAGAGTATAGAAAAGTGTTGGGATTTTCTTCTGTTGAAAATTCATGGATGTCATTTTCGCTCATATATGCTTCCGTCCATGCTTTTTCATTATCCATTGGATGGGCATAACTACTCAGATTATACTCAGACACATAGGGTTTTCCATCGCTGGTAACGGTAACATCTGCGTACCAGGAGCGATCTCCCGTGGATACCGTAATATAAGTCTTTCCCTTTTTGTGAGCTGTAACGATACCTTTATCTGACACGGATGCAATTTCATTATCCGTAGAACTATAATAAGTACGGTCCTCCAGTGTACCCGGAAGTTGAAGTTTAAACGTTTCATTTCCCGCAAGATTTATATGTTCTTCATTGACATCGGTTTCTCCGGTAGCTATGGCGATATCATTATCCTTTGCATACTTTTTCGCAACATCCTTCATCGTTGCACTGTAAATAATATTATTGCGAACTAATTGAGGCTCAGAAGATTTTGAAAAAGAATAACCAATTGCTTTATCGCCGATTTTTTCTATGGAATCCGGTAATGTTATCTCTTGTCCATACAAACCTTGAATTGCTTTTTCCTCAATATCCGTTACCCCATCCGGAATAGTAATTTTAACGGAAGAACAGGACAAACTATAAGGCATTAGTGTAGTAATGCCCTCTGGAAAAACAAGGGGTTCGTTCTCATTAACAGCCGCAATGCAGACAAGTTTCTTCCCATCCTTTGTCACAAGCGAATGATTCACTTCCCTATAGTTCGGCTGATTTTCTGACACATGGAATGTTTTAATATTAGTATCGTCAAATGCACCCTCACCCAAAGAATCTAAATTGTCCGAAATAGTGAATTCATCTAATTGAGAACAACCTGAAAATGCAAATTTCCCAATAGAATCAACATTTTCTTCACCTTCAAAATCTTTTAAATCGGAACAATTTTCAAAAGCATTATTTTGAATAGTATCTACACCAGTTCCCAGTTTAACAGTTTTTAAATTATAATTTCCCGAAAAGGTACTTTCTTCAATCGTCTTGATTTGATCCGGGATTTCCACTTTCTCAAAACTGGATTTATAAAAAGCATTGGAATCGATTTCTTCAATAGATTCCGGCAAAACCAGTTCTCCATTCGTATATCGATAACACGCATAGCTTCCAATTTTTTTGATCCCCTCCGGTAAATCAAGAGGATATGCATTCCCAATACCTTCTCCATCCGGGTCGTAAACAATAACCTTCGTATGATATTTTATCAATTCCGTTTTATTTTTATTGTACAGAGAATCTTCAAATTCACTTAAATCCGGATTATCTGCTGCTACATCAAAGTCAAACACATAGGCTGTCCGGATACTTTTTTGAATGGAACTATCCACATTGGAACCTAAAATCATTTTGCTAATGGTTGCATTTTCGAATGCATCCTCTGTCTGAACAGTATCTTCAAGAGTTAAGGAATCAACGTTTATATCGCAAAATGCCCCTTCCCCAATATCTCCTGTCAAAAGTGTAATACTGCTTATACCGCCCACATAGGCAAGAGCATAATCATCGACTTTCTTTATACTATTTAATTCATCGAAAGAAAGGTTGTCACAGTTATAAAAAGCACGGTCCCCTATTTTTTCAAAAGACTCTTCACCATAGAGTTCGCTTAGCTTTGTGCATTTAAAAAACATTCCCTCGGGAATTTCTTTAAATTCCTCTTCAAATTCTGCACTGGTAAGGTTGGTGCAATTTGCAAAAATATAACTTCCCAAATTGACCGGATGCGCTTTAATTACAAGACTTCTCAAACTATAACAGGAGAAAAATGCCCCTTCTCCAATCTCTTCCACACTTTCGGGAATCGTAAGTCCTTTCAATTTGTTACACACAGAAAAAGCATATTTCCCTATTTTTTTCAGCGTATCGGGTAAAGTAAGTTGCGTTAAATAATTGCAGTTTGCAAATGCTTCATCGTCAATAGCTGTTACATTTTTTGGTATGTTTAACCTTACCATGTCCTGGTTGTTGCGAAAAGCATTTTGCCCGATTTCTGTAACTTTCTTTCCTTCTATTGTTTCAGGAATAGAAACATATTTCTTGGCGCCTTTAAAACCGGTTATTTTAACTGTTCCATCTGTTTTTACTGTGTACCGGTAATTACCACTTTCTTTTTGAGTTTCTGATGATTCTGCCGCTATAACCGGTTTAGACACTGGCATGGGTAAAAAAGAAGCCAACATCGAAATCACCAAGATAACTACCATAATCTTTCTAATTCTTTTCATTTTTCTGATTCCTCCTTTTTGGTAAAGTAACAATAAAATTATTGATATTCATAGTTGTGATATACTGCATTTCCTGTGCCAATTTATACACCATTCGAATACCTATATAATCCCCATCCTGAAGCTTTTCCAACAATTCCATTCGCTCCATGACGGTGATAGAACTTCCGTTATCTCTTGTACGGATAATGACATCTTCCGAATCAATATGAACCCGGATATTAATCTCTTTCTTTCTGGAATCCGTAAAGCCTTTCTCTATAATGAAAACCGTTATTTCTTCAATGAAAAGCTCAATATAATACAATTGTTTTCCATCCAGTTGATTGTTTTGACAAAATGTCTTTATGAGACTTATCTGTTCCGGTAATTCCTCTGTGCCTGACATATGGATTTCCAAATATCTTTCCGGGTTATCCTCATAGGGCTCTAACAGAGAGAAAAAGCCGTCCGGATGAGATTGAAGTTTATTTCGGATTCCATTTATGGCAATGGTGATAACCACAAGCAAAATTTCACTTAGTGGGATGGATAACCATAGTCCCAGTACACCGTAATAAGGCGCCAGTACAAAGCAAAGAGCAATAATACAAATCAGTTTATTACATAAGGTATGAATATGGGTTAATATATATTTTTTCTGTGCCTGAACTAAATTCTGATAAAATTCATTGTAGGCAAGAAAAGGAAGGCTGACGGCGTGACAACGCAGTATGGAAACCGCCCAGTCATAGGAGGGTGCGTTTACCGGAACATATATTTCCGCAATAAAAGGTGCCGCCATGAAGTACACAATGGACAGTGCTCCTACTCCCAATATAATATACTGTAGAGAAACTTTACAACAGGACTTCAGCATGTGGTAGTCTTTTTCCCCTAAAAACATTCCTCCCAGAAGGAAAATACCGCCACCGATACCAACCCCCACACTTTCTACAACATAGCGAACATTTTGTTCTACCGAAAATGCCGCCATTGCCGCAGCGCCACCTGCCAAAATAATCATGCGGTTCATAATCAGAGGTCGAATGATGTTTCCCACTCGTTTTGTGGCCCTTGGAAGCCCAATTTTTAAAATAGACAACAAAGCGGAAAAGTCTATATGGCGAAAACTGATTTTAAATAAATTGTTGTTGCAAAAACAGCTCAGCAACACCAACATACTTACGTAGTAACTGATGGATGTAGCCAGTCCCATGCCGAACATACCACCATGAAATACAAGTACATTAAGCAAATCTCCGATTACGTCAGCAATGGTAAGAGCTCCAATGGATGCAATAATTAATTTGTTTTTACCACATATCTGAACTTCAGGGATTAACACTGCCACTAAAATATGTCCGTGGGCACCGATAAAAAAGCCCCGGATGTATGTACTTGCATGGTAATACAATTCTCCTGTATCCTTTGTTGCACCAATCAGGGCAGCCACCTGATCACAGAAGAGGATACCAATCAATGCCACCACAATAGATGTAAGTAAGGTGACAAATAGTGCCATGGAAAAAACACGGTTTGATTTTTCCACATTTCCTTTTCCAATTTCTTCACTGCAAATCTGGGATACTCCGGCAGCCAGCACACCACTGATTACTGCAAATACCGTAAAGCAAATTCCCGCCATTCCGTTTGCCGCAAGAGCGGTATCTCCGATAAACCGGCTGGTAATAGTCCCATCGATTACATAAGTAATCGCTCCGGCAATCTCCATCAGAATAATGCCTGTTGCAGCATTTTGAACTAACTGATGGGTTATTCTATTTTTCTTTTCTGTCATAGGAAACCTTTCTTTTTGCAACTATAAATCTAAGCTGAACCCCAGCTCCCCGTAATCATCAATCAAGGTAAAGGATGGTTGTTCATTCTCATTTTTTATAATATTTCGATCTTTTATGATGTATGTGTTAACTTGTTTATCACTATAAAAGTAACAATATCTCTCATCATATTTTTGGTAGGTATCCAGTTTGTATTTGATATCATCTAAATCAAGACAAAATGGTCCGGCACACAACAGTACCTTGCCCAACATGACATTTACATTAAATAGTCGAATACTAAAAAATTCTTCGCCATAAACACCAAATTCATTATGTACTAAAGCAGAATCATAAAGATGTAACATCTCCTCGTAGGGCTTTTTCAATCGAAATGATTTCAACACTTTTACTTTGTCCGTAAAACCATTCATGGCAATATTTTTTAATATGTCAATTTTTTCA
>JALENH010000128.1 GCA_022767895.1 Eubacterium sp. | reverse complement strand
TCGATTCGTTTCTTTCCATGAACGAGCAATGCTCGCTTTGATACTACCTCCACCTGAAACTACTTGAGCTTTGTTACTGGAATTTATTGTTGCATTACTATCTGCATATCTTTTCGTCACCCCGGCAGAAATATACTTCCCAGTAGATTTATTATTTGTTGCCTTTGTATACGCAGTAGCAGAATCACCATGTGCTGTCATGGTACAAATACTTCTTTTTTCTGTTTCTGTATAACTCTTTCCATATTTATTTGGTAATGCGGCAAGAGCGGTAGTGCCAATCAAAAGTGTAAGCATTGTGCAAAATATCGTTAACTTAATTACTTTATTTTTCATATTTTTCTCCAATCTATTGATTATTTTATATTCTTTCATTATAATACTTATGTAATTTAACCTAGCGTTCTTTCTGGTATCCCCTACCGTATAGAAAGAACGCTTTTTACAATCATTTCTCTGAAACATTTACGCTCCATTCTTTCACCACCTTGTCATACACCAATATGCTCTTACTTGTCGTCCAACAGCTCTTTCATCTTCTTAGGCACTTCAGGTTGATGAAGAACAAAACGGCACATTGTACTGGTAGAAATAACGCCCACAGCCAATGCAAGAGAAGCAAAATGATGCAAGGATTTTTTCACAAAATTATTCAGCTTCATAATATCCCTCCTTTCGGGCATACTATAACACAAAAAGCGACAGCATAACCAAAATTGTCGCGAATGGTAATATTTTGGACCTAAGCGGTAAATTTTGTCCCATATTAGATGGTTTTTCTACAGAATTTTCTAACTATTTCGATTAATAGTGTGAGATTAAAGTAACATAAGATAAGTAATATTTCCAAACAATATATTCTAAAACTATACTGCCAAAGCACAGTAAAGATTCCCCATATAAGCAAGACAAAGATTTTTGAGTAAAAAGAAAATTTCCTCTTTCTTTTTTCCTTCATTGGTTTTTCAATACAATCTACTGGTGCTAATACCCCTATTAGTGTGCCAAGACATATAACACTGATGTAAACAAATAAATTGGAAATTGACGTAATATAATTGGGAAATATTATACAACACAAATACACCAAAATGGACAGACAGAAACATTTTCCTGCAGTTCTTGCATGACATCCACCAAAAATACTTCTTCCGGGAATAACAAGGGTAAGAAAAAGCAAGGTAAAACCAATTCTATTTAGCAAAATCCCAAGAATAATGGTAACAATGAAATTTCCTGTCATTTCAAATAGCGCATTAATTGAATACCGATACAATTCATATTCATCTTCTGCTATTATTTTTTTATCAATTAACTTATTCGTAATATAGCTGCTCGGTTGCATATGTTTCACTCCTCGTTATTAGGAATCTTAATCATCGTTTCAAAATATCCCTGTTTTACTTCAAAGCTGGAAATTCCTCCATACATCTCTACTGCTTCCTTAACATTTTGCAAACCAAGACCATGGAACCAATGGTCCTTCCTTTTTTTCCTTTTCTTATCCCGGGCAATCGGATTTTTTATATGAATCAAAAATTCATTCTCCGTCGTTTCCAGACTAGCATAAACTTCCGACGCTTCAACAAAACGAACTTCCTCTACAACATTATCTGCTACATTTCCAAGAATTGTGACCAAATCATAATCCGCAATCTTAATCTGAGATGCATCAATATGAAGTTCTAAATAAAAAGTTCCACCCACTGACTCAACCTGGTACTTTAGATTGCTAATAATCGAATCCATTACAAGATTTCCACAATTGACAACATTGTAACTTTTTTTCATAGTTCCTTCCATATGAGTCAGATAGCGAGAGGCTTCTTCCCAATTTTTTTCATTCAGATATTCTCCAATCTGCCGTAAATGCTTATTTACATCATGAAAGAGCCGGTTACTTTGTTTGAACGATTGCGATAACTGTTCATAATTCTCTCGCTGCATCTCAATTTGTTTCTGCAGCATTTCCTCTCTCGCCTGCCTAGTGGAAAAATCAGCCAATAAATACATCAAGTAATATACAATCAGATTGAGAGCTAAAATAGCCAGTAAAGAGAATCCCCAAGCCACACCATGACCATCTGCCAGACCATATACAACAAGTATACTCAACAAGGGAACCAGGGAAAAAAGACATAGATATTTCCTTGGGATAGATTTCCTCTTTTTTCGAAACAACAATACCGCCAGTATAAGAAGGAAGAAAAAAAGCTTCGAGATAACTAACTCAACCGATTCCTTTTCAACGTCTCCCATGTCTTCCCCAAACAGAGAGATGCGCGTAAACAAGATACTGACAAGCTCAGAAACCATGGCAAGTACTTGAGTGAAAATGACATGAAAAAGTCGGCTTAACAATCCACCCTTGTAAATAAAAGATAACAAAAGAAGCATAACAATGCTCCAGATGACCACCCAACTCTGATAACTATATATTGTCAAATAATAAGAACCAAGACAGCTAAAAACTGAAAGAAATGGAATGGCTAAATAAATCCACTTCGTGTGTCGTCTTTCCAGTACCGCATTAAAGTAGATAACCACAACCAACATATCAAAAATTCCGGCTAACGCAAACATGAATTCATTCATTTTCCTCTCTCCAATATCGCGTATTTCATAAATTGTTGTTTAATCTCCAATTCTTTTCGGCGGCTGACAGGAATAATTTCCTCATTAGAAAGCACCATTTCTGATTTCCGAATTCTTTTGATATGCTTCATATTTACCAAAAGGGATCGGTGTGTGCGAATGAAATGCATTTCTTTCAGCTGCTCCTCCAAATCATTCATATTCCCCCGGGCAGATAACGTTTCATTTTCCAGGTGGACCTGAAACCGCCTTGCACTTTTTTCCTTTTCGAAATAGTAAATTTCTTCTGTGCGCAATATAATATCTTCACTTTCCGTTTTAAGAACTATAATATTCTTTTCATCCCTGGCAAGATACTCCATGGCACTTTTCAGCTTGCGTTCAAATTCTTCCAGAGCTACCGGTTTTATCATATATTGAAACGCCCGCACATCAAAGCTCTCCTGCATATATTCGGGAAAACTTGTCAGAAACAGAATCAGCACATCCCCTCCTCCGGACCTGCGGATTTCCCTGGCAACCTCCAACCCGCTCATGTGCGGCATTTCCATATCTAAGAAAACAAGATCAAAGGGATACTTTTCCCGTTGAAACCGCTCCAGCAAAAATTCGCCGTTCAGAAAATACTCCACTTCCAAATCAACCTCATAGCGAACTTCAAAATTGGCAAATAATTTTTTATATTGTTGTAACTGTTCTTTTTCATCATCACAGCACGCTATACGTATTTTCATAATCAGCTCCCCATTTCCTACTTTTACACAATTATAACAGAAAATTCTGCTAAAAACCAATTATGTCCCGAATGGTCAATTTCGGAACATAAACGGTCTCTCACACCAGTCGCCACCCGCTGTGATACTTATTCTTCAATGTGCTCCGGTTCTTTTTCCCCCATCCCAGTGGGTAATCGTCTACGCAGACCAGCTGCCAGCCATCCGGGGCCGCCGTCTCTTCCTCTGTCAGCACAAGAGTCTCACCTTTCAGATATCTCACCACCCGCTCATCCTCCACCGTCAGACAGAGGCAATTGTCATACTGTTCTCGCCGCAGAGCCATGGCGAGAGACTGGCTCGGCTCAAACCGCTTCTTCTTCATCTCGCCCACAAAGAGGCCGCTGCGTAGAAAACGTAAGCCACGCAGCTTCGGCAGCGCCCCCGGCATATAGTAGACCATGCCGTTTTTACTTTCCAGCCGATTGGGCTCCAGTTCCCGACGAAGGTGACTGGCAAAATCCTCCCAGAGCACTTTCTCCTCACCCTTCAGGCCGCTCCGGGTTTCCTCACAGGACATCACCGGCTCATCAGCCGTCTCCCGCTTACGAAGCAGGGCAAGGAAATGCCCTTCCCCATCCAGTTTATGCGGAAAAATACGGACACAGCGACGCAGCGACTCCTCACTGCTGCCGATTAGCTCCGGCTGACCCGGTGCAAAGCCTTCATATCCCTCCATCTCCACCAGTTCCATATCGGGATTCATGGCAAGAATTTTTGCCACCGTCCCCTCATCTTCCAGTGGGGAAAAGGTACAGGTGGAATACAGCAGCATCCCTCCCGGCTTCAACATGGGAAGCGCCTGACGCAAAATGTCTTCCTGTAGCTCCGCATAGAAGGAAGGTCCGTTCTGCTCCCAGGCTTTCACCATGGAAGGGTCTTTGCGGAACATCCCCTCTCCGGAGCAGGGGGCGTCAATCAAAATTTTATCAAAAAATCCGGTGAAAAACTCTGCCAGCTTCTTCGGGTACTCCGTCACAATAAAGCTGTTCTCCACACCAAATAATTCGATATTTTTCAACAATGCTTTGGCACGTTTACTGCTGATATCATTGGCAATCAAAAGGCCGGTTCCGTGGAGTCTGGCAGCCAGCTCCGTCGCTTTTCCACCCGGTGCTGCACAAAGGTCCAACACCACATCTCCCTCTTCCACGGGAAGTCGGGAGGCCGGCGTCATGGCACTGGGGTCCTGCAAATAATAAAGGCCGGCAAAATAATAGGGATGTTTCGCCGGCTGATACCTTTCGCCATCATAATAAAATCCATTTTTCACATAGGGAATCGGTGTCAGGGGAAAGGGAGAAATTTTCACAAAATCCTCCACCGAAATTTTCGCTGTATTCACCCGGAGACCGTATTTGCGCTTTTCCTGCATAGACTGCAGATAGGCATCGTACTCATCTCCGAGAATCCGTTTCATTTCTTCACAAAAGGCAACTGGTAATTCCATGAATTTGTTTTATCCTCCATCTTGTATCGTTTCCCTTACAGGGAGAAGCTGTTTGGCAGAAGTTCTGCCAGCTTGCGGACGGTGTAATCATCCTCGCTCCGCGCCATAATAATCTCAAACTGCGCCGCTTCACAGAACTCAGCCATCACCTGCAGGCACACGCCACAGGGAGATGGCGCTACCATTTCCCCTTCCTTTCCACCCACAATGGCAATCCGGCGAAATTCTCTCTGCCCTTCGCTGACCGCCTTGAAAAAGGCAGTTCTTTCTGCGCAGTTCGTGGGAGAAAAGGACGCATTTTCAATGTTGCAACCGGTATAGACCGTTCCATCCTTACATTCCAGTGCCGCTCCTACAAAAAATCCGGAATAGGGAGCATAGGCCATTTTCCTCGCTTCCATCGCCTGTCGAATCAATTCCTGCATCCGCAACACCTCCTCGATCACTACTCTGTCATATAACTGATAAAATGATTTCCTGCGCCTTTAAAAATTTTCTCGTAAGCACTCCGGCTCACCGTTTCTTTTTTCCCGGATGTCGGATTGTACAGCGTCAGCTGCGTGGTGGTGTAACCGCCAATAACCACAGCTGTACGAGCTCCCGTCATGGCAATGACCGGCTTGTTCCCACTGACAAAATACAAAATCTCTTCCAACGTACAACCTTTCAGATTCATGGGACGCTGCAGATAACGGCCCAGCACTTCATACGGCATCTGGTCTTTGCCCACCAGCGACTTGGCTGCCACATCATAATGATTGGCTTTCAGCAGCATGTGTACACAGGCACTTAAGTTCGATACACCATTTTCCGCTTTCGTCAAGTCCAGACCGCCAATGGCATTTTGCAAGAAGGCACCACTTCGTTCCCAAACCACCTGATGGTTACTGGATACGACCACGCCCATGCGATTGTCCGCTTCCTTTATCGCTCTTGCTGCACTCTCAAAGGATGCTACAATCTGTCCACCGGCATAGACATAATATTTCGTAATCTTGGGCTGCTCCAGACGCACATAGCGCTCGCTGGTTGTCAGCGTCGTCAATGTGTCACCCCAGACCGGTTTCTCTTTCATATCAAAGGAAGATGGAAAACGGATGTACCATTCCGTCAGGGATTTCGTTGTCACACGAGAAGTATAACTGAATTTCTCCGATTCTTTCTCACTGTTATTCAAAATCGTATCTTCACCGCTCTTTGTATAAACACCTTTCTGTTTTTTACATAGCGTCATATTAATTACATTTCCATTGCAGCTAACCTTCTGGATATATTGTCCCTTTACACTGTATTTTCGCTTTACCTCACCGGTGGTACTGGCGATATACAATTCGTAACACGGTGTCACTTTGGTGCCAACTGCCATCTTTCCTATGTCGGACTGGCGCACAAAACCATAAACCATATTATCTTCGATGACGCCCAGCAACTTAACGTAACTCTTCTTGTCCGGGCGGTAAATCATTTTTTTCTCATCGGTTTCCAGATTATAAATGGTAATGCTCTCTCCATAGCCGGTGCTGAGCGAAGATGACCAGGTATAACAGTTGACACCCTCCATGGTCATAAAACTATTCTCTTTCACATTCTCTGCAATCTTCTCCAGCCGCTTCGCCGTCATATTATAAGCATACACAGTATTTGCCACGGTAAAGTAATAAATACCACGAGAACTGACATAACCATACTCCTCAAAGTCCTCTTTCAGCTGTTGATAGGTGGTATTCATGGGCATATATACCATTTCCACCAGTTCTCCCTCAGAGGTATATTCATAAAGAACAATTGCCACATCACCTTCGTAACGTCCTCTCGGGAAATAGCCATAGGCACAAAAATACAAATTGTCCTTGTCATCCACCTTCAAAAGACGGATTGCCTGCTCGTTGTAGGCTTTGTATGCGTAGGAAGCCTTGTCGCTAAAGGAAGAGAAAATCTTTTTCACCTCGTTTTCTTCCATATCATACTCATAAAGGATACCCTCTCTGGCAAAATACAGTTTATTTTCCTTTTTATTGGACAACATTTTTCCACGATTGTCCTCCGTAATTCCCAGTTTCAACTGACTCAATTTACTACTTGCCACAGATACATCAAAGACTGCTTCCATGGACCGTTCAAAATTCAAAAGATAATTCTGACCGGAGGCGTAACGCACCCGGTAGAATTCTTTAATGTGATAAATCTCGTCACCGGAGGCCGTTGCTGCCTGCACGAAATAATTATACTGAATGCATGCAGTCTCCATGTTGTATTCCTTCACGGTTACCAGTTCATCGGAAATAATCTTCGGCGACATCTCCGCCCAGGTCACCAGACTGGAATTGGAAGTGATATCCACATAAGACAGGGAGGTATTGCGGTTGGTACTGTCCGGCTCCAGATAACGGCCCAGCCGCTCTTCCTTGCTCTTGGTAAAGGTATCCTTGTGAAACTGTTCCGCAAATGCCAGCTTTTTATCCAGAT
>JALENH010000127.1 GCA_022767895.1 Eubacterium sp. | reverse complement strand
AACAATATCAGCTATTACAATCGGGCTTTTATTCAGTTGATGAATATGACTCCTTCCCAATACCGTAAAAGGATAGCCTCCCAATTTGATGACAAAACATTATAATCAAACAAATGCGCCCGGCTTTTCATAAACCAAGCGTACTCGACATCTTATCGACAATGCCAATGAAACCCCAATCAATTTTCTCTGCTTAAACCTTTTTGATAAACCATGTCGCTTTTTGTTACAACCCAAAGACCTCTGTCGTTATCTTTTGATTTAGCAGGTTTTGCATATGACAATTCCTTTATATCAGAATATTCTATAAAGTCTATTCCATATTTTTTCATATCTGACGATACAAAACCGTCACACGTAAGTATGTACCCCTTTTTCCCATTTTCCCAAAATGACAAATCGATTATGGCCAACACTTCTGATGGATGCATTCCATCCGCGTACTCGAACAATGCATTATTTATTCGATTAATCCATTTATCAGAAACATCGTCCCACTCATACATAAATCCATATGGACAACCATATCTAATATCTGGCATATATTCACAAATTAGTTCCTGGGCTTTTTCAGAACTACTCATATTTTCTCCTCCTCGTTACAAATTTTTCATTTGTTTACATACTCTAAAATATCTCTTAGGAAGGATTGCATCTTTTTTTGATTATCTTCAGCAACAAAAAGATTCATTGTATCCTCATTCCCCTCATCATTTACTATGTCACAAACAAGATGAACGGAAAATTCATCATGATTAATACGGACTCGTTTTATATCTGCAAAATTCGTAATATTAAAACTATTTCTCCCTGCTCTTTTTCCCTTCCCTACAGCATATTCTATAATTTCCTTCTCAGTAAATAAATATCTGTGAAGCCAACTTCCCAGCCAATTACTAATTACATCAGATGTTCCATTTTCTTCCTTTTCTTTAATACCCAAAACTATACTTTCCTTTTTTACTTCTCTGTCCGTCAGTTCATAGAGTTCATCAAGCACTTCCGGAATACCTTCCGGTTTATCAAAATTTTGTCCAAATCTTGCTTCTGCTCTTTCAAGCATAAACTGCCTAATTCCTTTATCATCCTTTGGTGTCGTTTCCTCATGATACTCCCTTTTCACCCTATCAATTTCACCCTTTACATTAGATAATTCCTGCGTCACAGAAACAATCTCCTGTTCCAGTTTTACAACTAAATCTTCTAATCCATTAAAATTCACCATAATCACACTTCCTCCTATTGTATTTTCAAAATTAGTAAATGAGTAGTAAGCTACTCATATGAATATTACCATGTTTTCCCACTCATGGCAAGTTATTGTTTTTCACATTATATTAGAGATAATAGAGAAATACGAGGTGACAAAAATGATAGATATAGATTATGGAACAATTCGAATTAAACTTGTTGATATAATGAAAGAACAAAATATTAGTATTAATAAATTGGCCTTCCGGGCTGAAATGCAACGCACCCAATTAAAGGCATACATTCGAAATGAGGTACAGCGCATTGATATCGCTGTACTCGCCCGATTGTGCTATGCCTTGGATTGTAGAGTACAGGATCTCATCGAATATGTCCCTGCGAAAAAATGATTATTCCTTTATAACGCTCGCAGAATATCTACTGGCTTAATACAAGCCAGTAGATTTGAGTGGGATACGTTTTTAAAAATCATATCTTTTCTTTAATTTGTAGGTTCCTCTATAGTCTAAATAGTCTTTCACAGCTCTCTTACTCATTGAAACCACAACCTTTTTCTTATAGACCTTAAAAGTAAAAACTGATTTTCCTTTTTTGCACTGATATTTATTCTTTCCAACTTTCTTAAGAGTCCCCTCAACAGCAAGATATACATGTGCACTAGGTTCTAACCGAAAATTACCTTTAGTCTTTCCCTCCGGATAAATGTATTCATGCATTTTCAAATAGAGCCCCCATTTCGTATGGTTGTATTTCCCTCCGAAATCAATTTTAGAAGCAGCCTCCACTTTCTGCACCGGCATTACAATTCCAATGAGTAGCGCAAACACTAACGCAAAGGATATCATTTTCACTTTTTTCATAACAATCTTCCTTTCTCTTTAAGACCAAAATTTAATTTTAGTAACTTTATTTTTCTTTATCTGTACGGAAACACCTACAAATTCCACTTTTCCCTTTTTCGTAAAAAAATCATAATCCCAAAACGGGTAATTTATCAATACCTCATCGCCAGCAATAACCCGGCAAGCATTGGATACTTTATACCATTTTCCAGTTAGCTTTTTTCTTGGGGTTGTCTTCCAATTGCTTTTCCCCTTATGTGCCCATCCTTTCAAGTAAACCTTATTTCCTTTTACTTTCATGGTAAGTTTCTTACTGTTTGTCGACAGGTTTTCTCCCACAATCCAATAACTACTGGCAGCCTCCACTCTGCTTCCATGATTCTCTGTTGGTATCGCTATACTTCCCACCACCAATACCAGTGTTAACACTACACTAATGATTTTTTGCCTCATTCTTACATCCTCCTCTCGATAGTTGTATGTTGACTAAGTATGATTTGATTATACCCTCTATGCGCTATATGGTTTTTCACTTTTTGACATACCGTAAGTACGATGGTATTTTCAAATGCTAATATACCGCACTTGGTTTTTTGAAAAACCAATGTACGCTGTTGGCACTCGTTTCGCAAAAAACTAACCTTGGGTTAATGTTTTTTTCTTGCCATCTAATGTACAATGGTTACGCGGTGTATTTTTTGTTTATAGAACACTGAAATATTTAATGAAACGAGAGGAGAAAACGAACATGAAAAGATGGAAGAAGTATACAAGCCCTTTAGTGGCGCTGACTTTGTGCGCAGTTCTGACGGCCTGTGGTGGCGACAACAGCAATGACGACAATTTGGATAACTCCGTTGTTGGAGACGATTGGCGCGCAAGCGGTGTTGTTTGCGACAGTGGTACCATCACTCGCGATGGAAAGGACACAGCTGTGTTGGTGTGCGCCCATTCCTCAAACGCCACCTTCTATTACGATAAGAAAGAGCAAGTGAAGTTTGGTTCTGTGGAGTACCCGCTCACCCTTGAGAGTGACGCTAGCGAGGCTTTCCAGATTATCGACTTCGCTGACCTGAACAAAGACGGCAATAGTGATGTAACTATGAAGTTCAATGATGGCGGCAGTGAGCTCCTGATGGTGTGGTTCTGGAACACGGAGAGCAATCAGTTTGCGTACCAGCCGGACGAATCTCAGCTCGGTGAGAAGGATGAAGGCCGGGGCGACGTAATTCCAGACGACGATGAGAAGGATGATGGTCGCGGCGACGTGATCCCAAATGACGGTAAGAAGGATGATGGTCGCGGTGACGTGACCCCAGACGACGGTGAGGAGGATGATGGGCGCGGTGACGTAATCCCAGACGAAAGTGAGGAGGATGATGGTCGCGGCGACCTGATTACGGCGTCCTGACTATTGCGGGCTGTCGCTTTTAATGAATGAAAATTCATGAAGCGGCAGCTTTATTTTTTACTTATCAGATTTATCCTCGCAAAACGTACATTCCCTCTTTATTTTTCCGCATT
>JALENH010000125.1 GCA_022767895.1 Eubacterium sp. | reverse complement strand
CCCTTGTAAAGCTGCAAATCAATATTTTTCAGAACGTGCTGCATAGCTCCGCCGCTGGAAAAGGATTTGCTCAGCTTTTCTGTTTTCAACTGTATTTCACTCATATGAAACCCTCCTTTTTATACACTCCACTTTACTTTTGTAAATCTTAAGTGTCTTTAGCAAATCCTTAAATATTCCTTAAATTGTACCACTGAGGGAAATCATTACCGTAACCCGCAAGCCGTTCTGTCCATTTTGAATAAGAAGTTCCCCGTTCATTTTCTGCATAAAATAGTCCGAAATATAAAGACCTAATCCGGCCCCTTCCAAATTTCCCGCATTGCTCCCCCTCTTAAATTTTTCTTTCAGAAGGGGAAGTTCCGCCTCGTCCACACCACCACCAAAATCTTCCAGCACAACGGCAAGACCATCCCCCGTTCGCCGTACCGATACCTCAATGTCCGTTTGGGCATACTTATAGGAATTGGCAAAAATGTTATCAAACACCTGCTGCAGCCGCAGCTTGTCTGCGTATATGAGACAGTCGGGAATCTCAGGAACTGTGGCACGATTCAGATAATCCGCACCTTCCAGCATGGATTTCAATTCGCCGCTCTCTATGTCAATTGGCGTTATGGGAAGATGGTTCAGCTCTTCCAAGGTAGCCGTAAAAAGATTCGTTACGAGGGAATTGATTTGGTCTGCTTTCTGGATAATCTGCGTGTAGTGAGCCTTACTTTTTTCATCCTCTGCAAGTGCCGCACCGACTTCCGAAACCGCCTTGATACTCGCAACCGGCGTTTTGATGTCGTGAGAAAGCTTGGCAACAAGTTCCTTTTTACCGGCATTCGCCTCCGCCTCTGCTTTCCGCGCCTTTTTCAATTCAGAGCGCATGATATCGAAACTTTCCGTAAAAGCCCCGAACAGATTCTGTCTATCCATTTCCAGAGGAATATCCAGATTGCCGCCTGCAATACGCTTTGCAAACCCCTTCAATTTGTCAAAGGGAGCAATTACGGTTCGGTCCAGATAGATGATATATGCCACGCAGATTCCAAATTGCAAAAACAGCACAATCACCAAACCAACTAAGATTTTCTGTTTTTGCGACTGCAGGTTCTGGGTGCTGTCGTTATAAACAATTAATTTGCCCACCACCTCATGATTCACTTCCACATCCAGAATGGTATCCCGGTGCATAACCGCCTCATTTGTGCTTTCACTCAAACCTGTTTTCGTCCGGTATTGAACCGTTCCGTCCGCATCCAGTACCACGTAATCCAGACCGGTTCGGTTCTTGTGCTTTTCCATGGCATGCCAATCCATCCGCACGGACTCTGCCACTTCGTTCACTGCAACAGCGTCCTGCGGACTCTCTGTCTTCTGAGTCGCAAAAACCACGAGCGCAATCACTTCTATTACAAAGAGAGAGCACAAGCAGACAACAAGAGCTCTTTTTTTCATTTCTTTCCTCCGGTAAATTTGTAGCCGTCACCCCAGACGGTAATAATATATTCGGGGTTGCCCGGTTCACGCTCAATGGCCTCACGAATCTTGCGGATATGTACATTCAGCGTTCCATCCCCCGTGAATTTATCTTCCCACACTTCTTCAAACAGTTCCTGCTTGGAAATCACTCTGTTCTCATTGGCAATGAGATAGGATAATAGCTTAAATTCCAGGGATGTCAGCTTGACGGACTTTCCCCCGGCCATCACCTGCCTGGCATGGCAATCAACCTCCAGCCACCCATCGGAATATCCTTGTTTTTCGCTCTTCCCATAGCGCTTTAGCACCACCTTCACCTTTGCCAGCAATACGCTGAGGGAGTACGGCTTTTGTACATAATCATCCCCACCGATATTCAGCGCAATAATCTTGTCATCATCGCTTGTCCGGGCGGAAATGAACAAGATTGGAATCTCTGTCTTTTCCCGGAGTTCCTTGCACAGTTCAAAGCCACTGCTATCTCCGAGGTTGATATCAAGCAACAACAGCTGCGCCGTATTTTCACAGAAAAACTCCCTGCATTCCGATGCATTGTACACAACGGCTGTCTTGACACCGAACAGGTTAAAATATTCTGCCGTACTGTCCGCAAGCAGCTTCTCGTCATCGATAATCAGACAATCATATTTCATTGTTGGGCCTCCTGTTTTTGCTTAACATCCCTTTGTTGCAAAGATTTTACACCTAGCAACATTAAACGCCAAATTGTCTTCATTTAAGCACTTATGTATGGTATCATATCCCGAGAAAAACTCATCACATACATATGAATCACAATAATATATAATTACTCCCTCTTTATCATAAAAATTTACTTTAATTTCCACATTACCTTCAAGTTTTTCACC
>JALENH010000123.1 GCA_022767895.1 Eubacterium sp. | reverse complement strand
AAATATTCTACATAATGCACCCGATTGGTGGGGCGATAAAAATACAGAAATCTATGATAATCTGATTTTTATAATTCCTCCAGCAACATTTGGTGAAGTATATGGTGAGATTGGAGAACCGAAGGAAGAATTGGAGAAGATAGCTCATTACGAAAATGTGGTTTTCTGGTCCTTCCATCGCAAGGATTATCAAAAAACAAACTGGTGGCCAAAGACGGCAAGTGTAAGCATTGGCAAAAAACTGACAATAAGAACTGCAAATACAATAAGAAAGATTGTTAAGATGTAAGTAGGAAACTGGCAATGAAAATGCAGGTGATTCATAAATCAGGGAGGAGACAAAAAATGATAGGAATATATTTAAGCGGAACAGGCAACACAAAACATTGCATTGAAAAATTAACAAAATTATTGGATCGTTCTGCAAAGACAATGCCTTTAGAGTGTGAAGATGTTGTGGAAGAGATAAGAAACACCACAACCATATTATTGGGTTATCCCATACAGTATTCTAATGCACCTTATATGGTTAGAGATTTCATAAACAAAAATAGTTCACTGTGGAAAGGGAAAAAAATATTTTGTGTTGCTACGATGGGCGCATTCAGTGGAGATGGTGCTGGTTGCACGGCAAGATTACTGAAAAAATATGGTGCAGTTATTCTGGGTGGACTTCATGTAAAAATGCCGGATTCTGTTTGTGATAGCAAACACCTGAAAAAAACAATTGAGGAGAATAAGGAAATTGTCATTCAGGCTGATAAAAAGATAGAGTTTGCTGCACAGCAAATAAAGCAGGGAAACTATCCTAAAAATGGTTTATCCTTTTTTTCTCATATTGTGGGATTATTGGGACAAAGGCTTTGGTTTTATGGAAAGACAACCGGATATACGGATAAGTTAAAAATAAGTGAAAAGTGCACTGGCTGTGGGGTGTGTACTTCTTTGTGTCCGATGAAAAATATATCAATTATTGATGGCAAAGCAGTTGCAGATAACAAATGTACTATGTGTTATCGTTGTATTAGTCATTGCCCTCAAAAGGCGATCACTCTGATAGGAAATGAAGTAAAGGAGCAATGCCAATATGAAAAATACTGTATTTGATTGGGGAAAGACTTCAGAGGATTATGCAAAATACCGGGATATTTATCCGGATGAATTTTATCATTACATAGTAAAACTTGGTCTATGCAAGGATGAACAACGGGTCCTGGATATTGGTACAGGAACGGGAGTTTTGCCACGAAATATGTATGGATACGGAGCGAAATGGACGGGTACCGATATTGCGGAGAACCAGATTGAGCAGGCGAAAAAGCTTGCTGATGAAAGTGAAATGGATATTGACTTCTTTACCTGTAAGGCTGAGGATATCGATTTCCCAGATGATACATTTGATGTAATAACCGCTTGTCAGTGTATCTGGTATCTAGATCATGAGATTACTGCTCCCAAATTTGCCAGATTATTAAAGTCAGGAGGCAGATTCCTTATTCTATATATGGGATGGTTACCTTATGAAGATAAAATTGCGGAAAAAAGCGAAGAGATAATCCTAAAATACAATCCGGAGTGGACCGGTTGTGGTGACACCGTTCATCCGGTGTGGGTTCCGGACGAATATCTGGAGTTTTTTGAACTGGTATCGCAAGAAGAATTTCGTGTAGATATTCCTTTTACAAGGGAGACGTGGCATGGGAGAATGCGTGCATGCAGAGGGGTAGGTGTCTCGATGTCAACTGAGAACCTGATGAAATGGGAAGAAGAGCATTGGCAAATGCTCATGAACAATGCAATAGATAAGTTCAATATCAAGCATTATATTTCAATCGCAGAGTTACGGAAGAAGGATTCCTCTACGTTGCGTAGGTTGCCGTAAATGGGATACGGTAATAAAATAACTTATAGTATAGCGAAAGGAGCATGATATTATGAGTTATGTAACAGGAAAAACAATTAGGGAACTGCGGGAAAAGAGAAAATTTACACAAAAGGAACTGGCAGAAAAGCTGAACCTGAGTGATAAAACAATCTCCAAATGGGAAACCGGGAAGGGACTTCCGGATATTGGAGTGATTGATGATTTGTCAAAAGCTTTAGGCATATCCATAGGAGAATTGTTGACTGGCGAGTACCGGGAAAATGAGTTTTGTATTACTCTGAATCATCCGATGGAAAAAAATCATTACATTTCATTTATTGCCTATGTCACATCGGATCATGTAGAGCTTGCGAAACTGTATCCGGAACAGGGCATATCCGTGAGATTCAGAAAGAAGGGACATGGGCATATTTACGCATATTGTAACCGGCATGGAATGTTTGAAAGGAGGGTATGAGACAGGTTCTATTTTCGTAAACGTCGTTCTATTGAGAATGCAAAATATGGTTGATAAATGTTTGCAAAGCGAGTAAGATAATAAGCTAGATGAGGAGTTTTTTGCGAACAGTGTAAACTAAAAAGTGAGGACGTTGATAATGAAGATAGAGATAAGGGCTTACAAAGAAGAAGATCTGCCTGAAATGATAGAGATTTGGAATCAAATTGTTGAAGAAGGGATTGCTTTTCCACAGGAAGAGTGTTTATCCTTAGAAACGGGTAAAGACTTTTTTTCTTCTCAAACATATAGTGCCGTTGCGGTAGATGTTGAAACGAAAAAGATTTATGGCCTGTATATATTACATCCCAATAATGTTGGTCGTTGTGGTCATATCTGTAATGCCAGTTATGCGGTCAAGGCGGAAGCGAGGGGAATGCATATTGGTGAAAAACTGGTTATAGATTGTATGGAGCAGGGTCGTTTGCATGGTTTTTCGGTATTACAGTTTAATGCAGTTGTAAAGACAAATATACATGCCAGGCGTTTGTATGAGCGCCTGGGCTTTGTACAATTAGGAACGATTCCCAAAGGGTTCCGTATGAAGGACGGACAGTATGAAGACATTTGCCCTTATTATTGTGAACTGTGAGTTAGTGGGAAGGATGGTTTGAAATGTTAGCAGGAATTGCACTTATTCTATTATGCGGACTCTTATTGGGAAGCCTTTTTTCAAAGGTGAAGCTGCCGAGTTTAATTGGAATGATACTGGTAGGAATTATTTTTGGTCCCCACGCACTCAATTGGATTGATGATTCTATCTTGAACATATCGGCAGAAATCCGGCAGATTGCTCTTGTCATCATTCTTACACGAGCAGGATTATCGCTGAATATCAAAGATTTGAAACAGGTGGGAAGACCGGCTGTGTTGATGTGTTTCGTCCCAGCATGTGTGGAAATATTAGGCACCATTTTGATTGCACCTCTGTTGTTTGACGTGACAATTTTGGAGGCAGCCATTATCGGCAGTGTCATTGCGGCAGTGTCCCCTGCTGTTGTGGTGCCGCGGATGATTCGGTTGATGGAGAGCGGATACGGAAAGAAACACTGTGTGCCCCAGCTTATTCTGGCAGGGGCATCCGTTGATGATGTTTTTGTCATCGTCATATTTACAGCACTTACGTCTTTGGCATCCAGTGGCAATTTTTCGCTCCTTTGTTTCTGGCAGGTACCGGTCTCAATTCTTTTGGGAATTGGGCTGGGCGCTTTGATTGGTATGGGACTTATTGTATTCTTTCGGAAAATACATATGAGAGATTCTGTCAAACTGCTGATTCTTATCAGTGTCTCTTTTCTTTTTGTGGAACTGCAAAATCGTTGTGAGGGAATCGTTCCGATATCCGGACTGCTGGCAGTGATGAGCATGGGGATTATCATCAAATTGAAATACCCGGTTCTGGCAGAGCGCTTGTCGGGGAAATATAATAAGCTCTGGGTGGCGGC
>JALENH010000088.1 GCA_022767895.1 Eubacterium sp. | reverse complement strand
ACTTGACCCGGAGACGGGGAAAATTTTGTGCATGGTGAGCAAACCCACCTATAATCCTAATCATCTAACAGATGCCAGATGGAAAAAGCTGGCGGCTGATTCGGGAGAAAAATCTGCCTTGTATAACCGGGCGACGCAGGGACTTTATCCACCGGGCTCTACCTTTAAACTGTATACCGCATTAGAGTATATGAGAGAAAACAAAGATTATGGTGATTTTCATTTCACCTGCACGGGAAAAATCGGAACCGGCAAAGATATGATTCGCTGTTACGGAGGAGAAGTGCATGGAAAAGTGGACTTGGCAGAGGCTTTTGCGGATTCCTGTAATGCGGCATTTTGTTCCATTGGGGACGGATTGAACCGAAATGCATGGAAGAAACTTTGTGAATCTTTTTATTACAACAAAAATATTCCATTATCGAAGATGGAGCAGAAGTCTTCCCGTTTCGCTGTTACAAATTCTACAGATCAGGGAGATGTACGCCAGGCATCTATTGGTCAGGGAGACACACTGGTGACGCCACTGCAAAATGCATTGCTTGTATGTGCGGCGGTCAATCATGGAGAACTGATGCAGCCTTATGTTGTAGACCATGTTGAAGATTATGATGGGAATGTGGTAAATGAGTACAGTTCAAAATCTTTGGGGAATCCTCTTTCGAAAAAAGAGGCAAAGGCATTGAAACAACTGATGCGAGGCACTGTAACCGGTGGAACGGCAACTTCCCTTTACTATGGGACCCCCTATAAGGCTGGAGGGAAAACCGGTTCTGCTGAATTTCAGAATGGTTCCAGTGATTCCCATGCATGGTTTGTTGGATATGCAGAGAAGGATGGGAAAAAACTGGTGGTCAGTGTCGTTGTGGAGGCGGCGGGGACAGGAAGTGCCTATGCTGTTCCGATTGCCAAAAAGGTATTTGACGCCTATTGGTAGAATAAGGTATACTTATTTTAATAGAACACGTCTGATAACGTGTATTCCACACAGGAGGGATTGCAATGATAGAAGCAACAAGCTGTGGGGGAGTAGTTATTTTCCGGGGTAAAATATTATTATTGTACAAAAATTACAGACACAAGTACGAGGGATGGGTTCTTCCCAAAGGAACCGTAGAGGAAGGTGAAAGTTTTAAGGAGACTGCCCTTCGGGAAGTGAGGGAAGAAGCAGGAGCAATTTGCACAATTGTAAAGTACATTGATAAGAGCCACTATACATTTGAGGTACCTGAGGGAGTCGTATCAAAAAATGTACACTGGTATCTGATGCAGTCGGAGAGTTTTTATTCCAAGCCACAAAGGGAGGAATTTTTTCAGGATTCAGGATATTACAAATATCACGAAGCATATCATCTGCTGAGGTTTTCCAATGAGAGAAAAATATTGGAACAGGCGTATGAAGAATACCAGCAGTTGAGAAAGTATAAAATGTGGGGCAGAAAAATGTAGTATAAATTCACACAACAAGTTTGCTGTGCGAGAAAGAAAGGGGTGCTTATCATGTTAGAGAAGGTAGATATGAAACGGAAAGCGGATTGGCAGGATTATGATGCCAGAATGGCTCATTTGGAAATCCGAATGGGCGAATTGCAGCGGGAGTGCAAAAAGCAGGGGATACCCATTGCGATTCTTTTTGAGGGGTTTTCTGCGGCCGGCAAGGGGACAATGATAGGAAAAATGATTGCACCTCTTGATCCCAGAGGTTTCAAGGTGTATACCATGGAAAAAGAGACGGAGGATGACAAAATGCATCCCTATCTTTGGCGTTTTGCAACGAAGATGCCGGCAAAGGGGCGAATTCATATTTTTGACCACAGTTGGTATCAGGGATATCCTCAAACTCTGCAGACAGAAGAAATTCGTCAATTTGAGAAACAATTTACAGATGATGGTGTTGTATTGATTAAATTTTTCCTGGCCATTACCTGCAAAGAGCAGAAAAAGCGGTTATCAACACTGGAAAAAAGTAAGGATACGAAATGGCGTGTTACGGAAAAAGATTGGAAGAAAAATAAAGAATATGACACAAATTTGGAACAATATGATACTATGCTGATTCAAACAGATACCTCCAATGCACCGTGGACTGTTGTGGAAGCCATGGATAAAAAATATGCCATCTGCAAGATTATGACGACGGTCGTCAAAAGATTGGAGATTGCGCTTGAGGCAAAAAAAGCAGGGGTTAAAGCGACGGATGCGGTACCTGATTTGCTGGAGGAAGACCTTCGGAATGGTGTGCTTCAGGGAGTGGATTTGTCTTTGACCATGGAACCCCAGGAGTATAAAAAGAAACGCAAGGATTTGCAAAAGCGTCTGGAAGTTCTTCACAATAAAATGTATTTGCAGCGGGTGCCTGTGGTCCTTGCCTTTGAGGGCTGGGATGCCGGTGGTAAAGGGGGAGCGATTAAGAGAATTACCCAGTGTATGGATCCGCGAGGGTATGAGGTGGTGCCGGTGGCATCGCCGAATGAGGTGGAAAAATCTCATCATTACCTATGGCGTTTCTGGGAGAAGTTCCCGAAAGATGGACATATGACAATCTTTGACAGAACCTGGTATGGCAGGGTGCTTGTGGAGAGAGTGGAAGGATTTGCAACAGAACAGGAGTGGAAACGTGCTTATCAGGAGATTAATGCCATGGAGGCACATCTCGTAAAATCCGGGGCAATTGTGCTGAAATTCTGGATGCACATCGATCCGGAGGAGCAGGAGAAGCGGTTTAAACAGCGTATGGAGACCCCGGAGAAACAGTGGAAAATTACCGATGAGGACTGGCGTAACCGGGAAAAATGGGATGAGTATGAAAAAGCAATTGACGAAATGATGCTGCGTACTTCTACCCAGGAAGCTCCATGGCATATCATTGAAGCAAATTCCAAGCTGTATGCCCGGATTCGGGTATTGGAAATTGTAGTGGAGGCGTTAGAAAAGAGGTTGACATGATACGATTAAGGAAAATCGGAGTGGTTTTACTTCTTCTTGTATCACTGACTGGTGGAATAGTAGGGAATACTGGTTATACCTTGACAAGTCAGGCAGCAGAAGTGACGAGATACTATATTTATTTAGACCAGACCGGATATGAAGTAACAAAGGAGCAATACGAACAGGTTTATAGCAACCAGAATGACCAGCAGGCGTTGCTTCAATGTCTGAGACAGATTCTGGGAGACCGGATGCCGGCGTCCTTTTCTGTTGTGTACGGACGGGTGGTAACGTCTGATGACGGACAGACAGCTTCGATTCCTCCTACAACAACAGTTTCGGATTTATCCGATTATGTGATTCAGGAGGGTGTACTGGTATCCTATAAGGGAACATCGGCAATTGTTCAGGTGCCGTCCGGTGTTACCAGAATTTCTTCTCTTGCTTTTTATAATAACAGCAATGTGAAGGCCGTGATTCTTCCGTCTAGTGTTACAAGTGTGGAGAAATATGCATTTGCCAACTGTTCTTCCTTGAAGTACATCGTCTTTCCAAAGGAGACGGTTTCCTTTGGAAGTAAAATCATTTATCAGTGCAACAAACTCACGAATATTGTTGCACCCAAGGGAAGTAAGGCGTATCAATATGCACAGAACAAGAATTTGGTCGTTACAACCGGGAAATCTGCGAAGTTAAGTCAGGCGCATTGCTATCTTTTGGTGGGAGATTCACAGAAAAATGTTTTGTATAACAATATTTCCAGTGTGACATGGAAGAGTAGTAAAAAGAGTGTTGTAACTGTATCTTCCGGGGGGACTCTCAAGGCAAAGAAGAAGGGGACTGCCACGGTGACCGCCACAGCAGGAGGGAAAGAATATACCTGTAAAGTGACGGTTTACACAAAAAACGTAGATATGCGGGTTGATCAGGTGATTCGCTCTGTGATTCGGAAAGATATGACACGGTATGAGAAGGTTAAGGCAGTACATAACTGGATGATTCGCAACGTGAAGTATGACTATTACCGTCTTAAGCAGGGGTATATTCCGCGGGTTTCTCATACTGCCAAGGGAGCTCTGGTCAAGAAAGTAGCTGTCTGCGATGGCTATGCTCACGCCTTTCAGATGATTATGAAGAAACTGAAGATTCCATGCCGGTTTGTGGTGGGAAGTAGTGGCGGTGTCGGGCATGCCTGGAATATGGTGAAACTGGGTGGCAAATGGTATCATGTGGATGTCACTTTTGATGATCCGATTATCAATGGAAGAAATACAAACACAACGCCGTACTATACTTATTTCCTGAAATCTTCTTCCGTGATGAAGAAGTCACATAATTGGGTGAAGTCTAAATATCCGAAGTGTACGAGCAAGAAATATAATTAGTTTTATGAAGGCAAATTTTCAAAAAAAGATTGACAGCCGGCTCAAAGGATGATATAGTAAATATCGTTGTGAGCGGATGTGGCGGAATTGGCAGACGCACAAGACTCAAAATCTTGCGGTGGTGACATCGTGCGGGTTCAAGTCCCGCCATCCGCACTCACGTAAAACGCTGAGAATTAGAGAATAATTTCTAGTTCTCAGCTTTTTTAATAGGCTATTTTATTGATTCTTTTTTCGGGTTAGTGTATAATTATTCTATTAGTGAAGAAAATGGTTCACAAAAGAGGACCGGAATGGAGGCCGATATGAGCAAGACAGTAAAAAAAGGATTTGCATTTCTTCTGGTATTTTCCCTTTTGTTAGGGATGGCAGATACCAGCTTGATAGCAAGGGCAGGAGAGAACACAGGAAATAAGAAAGCTACCGTTATGGCAGCTTCCTCCACGGGAGGAGCGGTGACGGGGAGCTCGCCATCACCGTCCGTTGCACCGACAGCAACGCCTGATAATGCCATAATTGTCACGCCTTTTGCCGGGCAGTGGAAATATTTTGGACAAAAAAGAAATTTGATTCGGGATGTGCATTATGCTGTATCCAACGAAGAAGATCTCCCGGCGGGAGTAAGTATATCCATTGCTTCTGAGGAAGTGGGAAATCAGTCGTATGTTCTTACGGACGAGAGGGCACCGGAGGACCAGGAACCGGTTTACCGGCTGGCAGCGAATGCGCCGACATATGAGATTAAGGCGTATCAAACTTCGGCACAAGCGAATGGCCCTACGGCACCAATTAACATAGAGGACCGCAAAGAACTGACAGAGGACAAATTGGTGGTAACGGCACCGGATGGCTACAAAATCAGTCAAAGCGCTACGACAGATGCGGTTTGGAACAAGGAAATTTCTGTTGTCTTGACGGAAGGCTCCAACGAAATCACATATTACTTGTCATCCAACCTGAATGATGCGACGAAAAAGGCTATTGATCAGACCCCGAAGAAGATTACGGTTCAGGCGGACTGGACGGCACCGGAAATAAAGGCCGTGTCAGGTGGGGATAATGGTACGGATGTATCCGCCAGTGGTCAAATAGTAGGAAGTGAGCCGGGTAAGTTTTATTATGTTGTTTTGCCCAAACGTGTTGCGGATGAAGAAGAATCCAAAGAGGCTGAAGATGGCACAAAGCCGGGTATAACAACCGGATACATTCAGACGCGTGTTGCTTCTCATTATGGAATTGTGGGATATGGCAGAGTCGATGGGGTGAAGGCTACGGATTTTTCCTTTAACGGCCTGGCTGCGGAAACAGAATATGTAATTTATAGTTACATGACGGATGATGCAGGCAATGAATCGGCAGTGAGCCGGAGTGATGTGTTTGTGACGGATAAAATAGCACTTTCCGGAAACGTGGAAATTACAGGGAATATGTCTGTCGATGAAACGATTACGGCGAAGGCAAATCTGGAATCAGTAGATCCGGGTGAACTTTCCTATCAATGGTATCGTGTGAAGAATAGTGAGGATACGGCCAGTTTTGAATCTGTTTTAGACGAGACTGGTGGTGCGGAAGAAGACGATTTGGAAGCAGAAGACGATGAAGAGGACGATGAAGACGATGAAGAGGACGACGTTTATGAACTAGACAGTGTTCACAAACTGGCGGAAGCCGATTCCGAAGATGTAACCACCGTAGATGGTGCAACGTTAATTAAAGGGGCAACTCAGTCAACTTATAAAT
Organism: Eubacterium sp.; assembly: GCA_022767895.1. Classification (GTDB taxonomy): domain Bacteria; phylum Bacillota; class Clostridia; order Lachnospirales; family Lachnospiraceae; genus Eubacterium_F. The sequence goes on along the minus strand of JALENH010000088.1, from coordinate 9,152 downwards.
TAACAAGAGAAGATATTGGATATCGCTTAATTTGTCAGGTAACCGCAAAAAATTATTCCGGATATGTGGCTGGAGAATCCACAACCTTTGTTCCTAAGCTGATTCCACAGATTACTTATCCGACAATTGGAAGTGCCACCTATTCACCAAAAAGGAAACTTTCCTCAATCCGTTTGCCGGAGCGCTTTACATGGGTGGATAATACGATTGTGCCAGTATATGGCAATTCCGGATATCGTGCGAAATACGTCCCGGAGAATACGGCCATTTATCGTACGGTTATCATTCGTATTAAGGTGCCGGTGAAGAAAAAAGCGTTGACCAGGAAAATGATTCACATCAAAAAAACCCATGGTTATACAGGAAAAGCCATTAAGGATAATTTTTATCTGACGGATGGTGATGACGATTTGGAATCCAAACGAGACTATAAAGCAACATACAGTAAAAATAAAAACTTGGGAAAAGCAACCGTTACAATTAAGGGTGTCGGTAATTACAAGGGTACGAAAAAGGTGAGTTATAAGATTGTAAAAAAATCGGTTAAATCACTGACATATCGATATCAGAAAACGAAAGTCTATAATGGTAAGTTAAAGACAGCGGGGGTAGTCATTAAAAATGGTTCCGTAAAATTGAAAAAAGATAAGGATTATACCATTACATACCGCAACAATATTCAGATAGGAAAAGCGTCTGTTGTAATTTGTGGAAAAGGCAATTATAAGGGAAAGAAAACATTACATTTCCAGATTGTTCCTGCCAAACCGAAAATTGCGAAAGTTATAAAAAAGAAAAAATCATTTAAACTGCAATTGTCAGCGGGAAAAGTGGTAAAAGGATATTACATATATTTTTCCACATCCTCATCTTTCGCCAAGAAAAAGACGCAGGAATATACAACCACAGGAAATCGTTTCGGAATGCAGGGACTGGCGAAGGGAACCTATTATGTCAGGGCCAAATGTTACGGAATTGGAAAAGGAAAAATGTATAAAAGCAGTTATAGCAAAACCCGGAAAATTAAAATCAAATAATAAAGAGGAAAAGAAAATTGGATAACAAACTTGTGCTTATTGATGGAAATAGTATTATAAATCGCGCATTCTACGGCGTTCCTGAATTAACGAACAGGGAAGGGCTTCATACCAATGCAATTTATGGTTTTTTAAATATTTTATTTAAAACAATGGAGGAAGAGGAGCCAAGTCATCTTATGGTGGCGTTCGATGAAAAGGCTCCCACCTTCCGACATAAAATGTTTGATGCCTATAAAGGGACAAGAAAGCCCATGCCGGAGGAGCTGCGGGAGCAGGTTCCGGTGTTAAAGGAAATCCTTCAGGCTATGAATATCTGTATTTATTCCCAAGAGGGCATTGAGGCAGATGACATTCTTGGAACCATGGCGAAAAAAGGCGAGCGGGAGGGATATGCTGTTTCCGTTGTATCCGGTGACCGAGATCTTTTGCAGCTTGCTACCGATACCATACTGATTCGTATTCCGAAGACCCGGGGTGGTAAAACGGTGGTAGAAGATTATCATGCAGCACAAGTAATTGAAAAATATCATGTAACTCCCTCCCAGATTATTGATCTCAAAGGCCTTATGGGGGATTTCTCGGATAACATTCCGGGAGTTCCCGGCGTGGGGGAGAAAACGGCAGTGAAAATTCTTACGGTGTATGGGACCGTTGAAAATGCCATTGAGCACGTGGAAGAAATCACACCAAACCGTGCTAGAGAAGCTGTTCGCAATAACGTGGATCTGGCGAAAATGAGTAAAGAACTGGCGACCATTAAGACGGACTGCAAGCTGGGCATCGCCATGGAGGAATGCCTTGTAAAAGATATGTTCAACGAAAAAGCATATCATCTCATTCAGTCCATGGATTTAAAATCGATACTGAAGCGTTTTGATCAGGATACCGCAAGAGATCAGAAAATAGAGAAAAACTTTGTAACGCTGACAACGAGAGAAGAATGGTTGGCATTTGCAGAGAAAATAGATAAAAAACAGCCGGTGGCAGTGAGGGCTGTTTTTCGGAAAGATGCCACGATGTCAGTGGACGGAGTCGGTCAGATGACGTTGTTTATGAATGAAGCGGGTGGCAGACTTTTAGGAATGGCCGTGTCTTTTTCAAAAGAATTGGTGTGCTTCTGCAAGGTAGGAGAGAAACTGACGGAATTTGATATTACGGAGCAGATAAAAAGACTTCTTTCAGAGCATGTATTGGTGGCAAATGATTTGAAAAGTCAGTTGGACTTTTTCCCTGATGCCACACCGGAACATGCCTTTGATACCAATCTGGCTGCTTATGTGTTAAATCCGGTGCAAAAAAGTTTTGGAGAGGAAGATATTGCCGATGCATATGCGTCTGTTTCGATGCATCCTTATGCCCAGAGTTTTGGCAAGGCGTCCTGGGAAGCTGCCTATGCGGAAAAGGAAGAGGAGCTTATCCGATATGCCAGCTACTGTGCACTGGTGAATGCAGTAGCATACCCGGAACTTACCAAAGAACTGAAGAAGATGAAATCCTATCATCTGTTTGAGGAAATTGAAATGCCGCTCCTGTTCACACTGTATGATATGGAAAAGCAGGGGATTTTAGTAGAGAGGCAGGCATTGAAGGAATATGGGGCAAAATTGGGTGCAAGAATTGATGAACTGGAGCAGGAGATTTTTGAACGGGCCGGAGAGAACTTTAATATCAATTCCCCTAAACAGCTTGGCGTGATTCTTTTTGAAAAAATGCATATGCCTTACGGGAAAAAGACGAAAACGGGGTATTCAACCTCTGCAGAGGTGTTGGAGAAGCTACGGTTTGAGGACCCTATAATCGAAATGATTTTGGAATACAGACAGCTCACAAAGCTAAAATCAACATATGCAGATGGTCTTGACAGTTATATTGGGGAGGACGATGGCCGCATTCACACAACTTTTAATCAGAATATTACGGCTACGGGACGATTGAGCAGCACAGAGCCAAATCTGCAGAATATTCCGATTCGGATGGAACTGGGACGGCAGATTCGGAAGGTTTTTGTCCCCGAAGAGGGATATGTTTTTCTGGATGCCGATTATTCCCAGATTGAGTTGCGTGTGTTGGCTCATATGTCCGGAGATGAGACTTTGATTGAGGCCTACAGAGAAAATGCAGACATCCACCGTACAACAGCTGCTCTTGTTTTCCATACGCCTTACGAGGATGTGACAGAACTGCAACGTCGCAATGCCAAGGCGGTGAATTTTGGCATCGTGTATGGCATCAGTGGATTCGGACTGTCCAGAGATCTTAATATTTCACGCAAACAGGCGGAAGAGTATATCAACGATTATTTTGATACCTATCCCGGAGTGAAAAAATTTATGGATGAACTGGTAGAGGAAGGAAAAGAGAAAGGCTATGTAACTTCTCTGTTCGGCAGGAGAAGACCAATTCCGGAACTTGTGTCGAAGAATTTTATGCAGCGTCAGTTTGGTGAGAGAATTGCCATGAACTCGCCGATTCAGGGGACGGCTGCGGACATCATTAAAATTGCCATGATTCGTGTACACAGTAAACTAAAAGAAGGCAATTTCCGCTCCCGGTTGATTTTGCAGATTCATGATGAGCTTCTGATTGAAACGCATCAGGATGAGATACCGGAGGTGACAAAAATTCTGGAAGAAGAGATGGTTCATGCTTGCGAGCTGGCAGTGCCGCTCATTGCAGAAGTAAAGCAGGGAACAAACTGGTACGAAGCAAAATGAGAAAGAATGGAGACGGGAATGGTCGTAGGAATTACAGGGGGAGTGGGCTGCGGTAAGTCTACCGTAATGAAACTTCTTGAGGAGCAATACAAGGCTAAACTTCTTGTGGCAGATGAGTTGGGACATCAGGTGATGGTGCCTGGAACACGGGCCTATTATCAGATTCGGCAGACCTTTGGGGACGATTTGGTACAGGAGGATGGACAGCTGAATCGGGGGATTCTGGCGGAGAAAATTTATGCGGATGACAGGGGACGGGAAAAATTAAATGCAATCATTCATCCCTGTGTTAAGGAGATAATTTGTCAAAAACTGGAAGAATGGAGGGAAGAACCGCTCATTTGTCTTGAGACTGCGATTCTGTTTGAAACAGGCTGTGACGAATTTTGTGATACCGTGTGGTGTGTTTTGGCAGATAGAGAGATTCGGATTAGCCGGTTGATGACATCAAGGGGGTATTCCAGAGAAAAGGCAGAATCCATCATGAAAGTACAATTGCCGGAGGAAGAATGGGTCCGACGCTGTGATGAATCCATTGAAAATAATGGTGATTTGCAAAAGTTGTCAGAAAGTTTACAAGAATTACTGGTCACCAGATGATTTTTGTGTTAAAATGAAACGAAAGTGTAATTACGGGACTTGTAACAAGGAGAGAAAGATGGGTGCAGAAAACGAAGGATATGTTTTTGGCTTAGATATCGGAACAAGAAGTATTGTGGGAACGGTAGGATACCGGGTAGGTACAGACCGTTTTGTTGTGGTTGCCCAGGAATCTATCGAGCATACGACCCGTGCTGTGATTGATGGACAGATTCATGATATTTCTACAGTTGCCAATACCATTCGACAGGTGAGAGATTGTTTGGAGAGCCGGATCCATCAAAAATTGCAGGATGTTAGTATTGCAGCGGCCGGCAGAGTGTTGAAAACCAAACAGGTTCGTGCCCGTTACAATTTTAACACAGAAACAAAAGTGACAGAAGACCATATTCGTTCTCTGGATATGCTTGGTGTGGAACAGGCCTATGATGAAATACGTATGGACGAGGCAGATTCGGATAAGAAGTTTTTTTGTGTCGGTTATTCTACAGTGAAATATTTTCTCAATGGTTATCCCATGGAGATGATAGAGATGCATATGGCAAATTACATTGAGGTTGAGCTAATTGCCACTTTTCTTCCGGAAGAGGTTGTAGACGGCCTGTATTCGGCGGTTGAGGAAGCGGGACTTCATGTGGCAAGTCTGACACTGGAACCGATTGCGGCGATTAATATGGCAATTCCGGAGAAATTCCGTCTTCTGAACATAGCCCTTGTGGATGTAGGAGCCGGTACTTCGGATATTTCTATTGTCAAAGATGGAAGTATTATTGCCTTTGGTATGATTCCTCTTGCAGGGGATGAGGTGACGGAGGCGATTGCGAAGAGGTATCTCACAGATTTTGAGACAGCGGAACATGTAAAGAGAGATTGTGAGCGGAGGAAGTCCGTTTGGTTTAAGGATATATTTGGACAGAAAATACAAGTTACCAAAGAAGATATTGCGGAGATTTCCAAAGAAGCGGTGAAGAACATTACCAAACATATTGCAGATCGTATTTTGGAACTCAATGGTGGTCAACCGGTCAGTGCCGTATTTGTTGTTGGTGGAGGTGGCAAGCATGAGGGATTTACCGAGATGCTTGCTGAATATATTGGACTTTCATCAGATCGTGTTGCCATACGTGGTGCGGAAGTGCTGGGACAAGTGGAATTCGAACAAGAGGGAGTGCGGAAGGATTCTACTTTGGTGACACCACTAGGAATCTGTTTGACCTATTATGAGCAGAAAAATAATTTTATTCACGTGATGCTAAACGAGCAGCGCGTGAAACTTTATGATAATGGTAAGGTCACGGTTCTAGATGCCTGCGTCAGCTATGGCTTTTCCCGAAACAATTTATTCCCAATCCGGGGTGACAGTATCTGCTACACGGTGAATGGCGAAGAACGTGAGCAGAAAGGAAGCATGGGGGAAGTCGCTGAGATACGCAAAAATGGCAAGGAAGTCAGCCTGAATGAAAATGTACAGGAAAATGATGAAATACAAATCAAACCATCTTCAAAAGGGAAACCACCTATCATAGTTCTTGGGGATATCCCGGAATGCCGGGAAGAGATTACGGTTACATTATTTGGAAAGACTGTCCTGTGTCCGAAATTGGTTGAAGTCAACGGAACCGTGAAATCACTTCTCTATGAGATACAGAATGGTGATCAGATTTGTACGTTTGACTATTATTCAGTGACGGGACTGTTGGAATTTGCTGATATAGACACAAGCACGGCTATCTTGCTGAATGGTCGCGAGGCAGGAGCTGCTGCCAAGATTCATTCCGGAGATGTGATTACACTTCGACCCGACCCAATCGTGGAAGAGGAAGAAGAGGAAGAACCGGAGGATTCTCTGAAAAGGCAGATGGAAGAAGATCCTCTCCTACAGCCGCAGAAACCACTGCCGGACTGGATGAAAGATGTTCCTTTTGATACCGCGAAAATAGGAGCGGATGGAACGGTTATTCAAGGGCAGGCATCTCGACGTGTGGTGCCACCTGTTCAGGAAGTGTCCGACACGGCGCAACCGGTTCATGTCACTGTAAATGGTAAAGCTCTGCAGATGCCGGCAAAGCCAAATCCGATTTTTGTTGATGTTTTTGACGTCTATCCATTTGATTTATCAAAGGCAGGGGGGACCAGACTGATTACCCGCATCAATGGAGTGGATAAGGATTTTACAGAACCGGTACAAGAGGGAGATACGATAGAGTTGTTTTGGGAACAGTAAGGGGGGATTTACATGGAGAAAAAAATCAGACAGTTGTGGAATAATAAATATATATTTTTTCTGCATCTTTTTGTAAATGCAATTCTGATTGTATTTAGTGTGACTTATTATTTTTCCGGTGATGCAGACATGGTAGAAAAATATATTGTTATTTCTGCATATGCCGCTATTTGTATTATTTTACAATTGATTAGTTTCAGAGGAAAAAGGCATTTCCTTGCCGAGCAGACTGTAGTGGGTCAAATTTATTATTTCCTACAGCCGGCAGTGGCATTGGTGCTCTATTATATGGCTTTTACTAAACTGGAAGGAACCATTTTCCTTATTTTAATGATTCTATACTATTTTGAACTGTTTTTTTATATGGCCGTGGGACAAAAAGCTCGCAGAATTGCGCTATATATTCTGTTTTTGATATCGTATGGTGTTATATCTGTAGTTATGCTCGTTTTTCTTATACAAGACAGTGACAGCCGTGTGACTTTGTCAATCGGAATCCGTGAAATTGCTACGGTATTTTGTGTGCTTGTTCTTCTTATTCTTGTGGGGGAGATGTTGGCAGTGCTTTGGGATTGTTTTGAACAACAGATACTGAAGCAGAATCGTGCGTTGGAAGATTTGAATGAGGTAAATGAGTCACTTCATGAACATCAGGAAAAAATCAATCGCGTTAATGAAAAGTTAGGTATGCAGAAGATTGAACTACAGGCAGCCAACAAAAAGATTAACCGTTCTCATGATGAGATGTCGGTACAGAATGAAATTTCATCGGCAATTGCCTCTTCCATTGAAAAGGAGGATATGTTAAAACGTGTTGTAAATATTATGCAGATTCGGCTGGATATGGATGTAGTTGCCATTATTTTGGAAGAGGATAATTCCCTGCTTGTTCCAGGCGAAGAACCGCAGGGTAGATTTGTGGCTCTGTCTACAGTGATGGGAAAGAGCTATGAGAAAAATCTGCTGGATTCTGTATATGAAACAGATTTGAAAGAACTTCTTCTCATGACGAAGACTTATATCCAGAATACGGAGACGGATTCCGTTAAGTTGTTTTCTAAGATGACAGAAGAACAGGAACTTCCATCCATGATTTGTCTGCCGATTATGAATCAGGAAGAACGACTGGGTACATTGTTTGTAGGAAAGAACCGAATCAATGCTTTTATGGACAGTCGTGCATTTTATGAAAATATTGCCAGCCAGCTGAGTATTGGTATTTCTAATGTTCGCCTTTATGCGAAAATGAATGATATGGCAATCCGTGATGGACTGACGAGAATATACAATCGGCGTCATCTTACGGAACTTCTGAATGAATATCTGACGGACGCCATGGCACGAAAAGTCCCGGTGTCTTTAGCTTTGTTTGATATTGATAAGTTTAAAATGGTGAATGATACCTACGGACATCAATGTGGAGATGAAGTGATTCGATATGTTGCCACTTTGCTGAACAAAGGAGCAATTGTCAATGGAGGAATTGCAGGACGTTATGGTGGAGAGGAATTCGTTGTGGCGTTTTGTGGCAAAGGCCTTGATGAGACTTATAATATTGTGAAAGAGATTCATGAAAAGATTCGAAGTGAAGAGGTTACTTATGGAGACAAAACAATCAAAGTACGTGCCAGTGCCGGCATTGCCAGCTATCCGGAAACCTGTGCCGATCCGGGTGAACTCCTGACAAGAGCTGACTGGGCGATGTATCATTCCAAGAAGAATGGCAGGGATCAGATTACGATTGATAGTGATCAGATTAGTGCAAAGATGTAATAGACAATAGACCATAGATTGAGGTGGACAGCCATGCAGTTATACAGCATTGCCAGTGGAAGCAGCGGCAACTGCATTTATGTAGGTACAAAAGAGTCGAGTATACTCATTGATGCCGGAATCAGCATGAAGCGAATCCGGGAAGGTTTGGAAGCAGAGAAAATGTCGTTGGAGGGAATTCAGGCTATTTTTATCACCCACGAACATACAGATCATATCAGTGGATTGGGACCCGTATTGAGAAAGGTGCCAATCCCAGTTGATGCCACGGCAGAAACAATTTCTGCCATTTGGGAAAAAGGCAATATGATCGGTGTATCTGAGGAATTCTTCCATGCTGTAGCAGTGGAAAATCCCATTTCTTTGTGCGATATGGATATTCTTCCGGTATCGATTTCCCATGATGCAGCCAATCCGGTGTGCTACACCGTACGGTCAGAAGGGAAAAAGGTTGGTGTCGCTACGGATATGGGGTGTTATACAACAGAATTAGTAGAACATTTGAAAGACTGTGACTCCTTGCTTTTAGAGGCGAATCATGATATTAATCTGCTGCAGGTGGGGAGTTATCCTTATTCACTGAAAATGAGAATTTTGGGGGAAAGAGGACATTTATCCAATGATGCGTCTGCCAGACTGATTCAGGAAATTCTACATCCGGGGCTCCAACATGTTGTCCTGGGGCATCTCAGCCAGGAAAATAATTTCCCTGAACTTGCATATCAGACGGTGTCCTATGAACTGGAAAACAATCCGGTATGGAATAAGTTGGATACAGAATTGTTGGTGGCGAACCGCCAC
>JALENH010000030.1 GCA_022767895.1 Eubacterium sp. | reverse complement strand
GCCAATCTTCGCAATATCATCTGCACAGCAGGTCATCGCTGCCCTGGCAGGCACAAAAGCATCCGATGGAAAAGTTCGGTTGCGGTAAACCTGTCCTTTAAATACAATCGTCTTGCCCTCATATTTTTCAGGATGTTCACTGACGTCCAGATACCAAAGTCCAAAATCATCATCTTCCAGCACAATCTCACCGGCAGTCACATCAAATGGCAGTTCCTCTTCAATATTGCTTTCCACAGAACCATCTTCTGCCTCAAAAAGAACCTGGGCTCTCCGATTGATTGCCTTCACATTTCGTCGCATGGATGCTTTATCCATATCCTTCGTGCAGCGGTTAAAAATCACCAAATCCGACTGCTGAAAATGAGACATAAGAAGTGATTTCATATTATTAATATACATGGAAAATGTTTCCGCATTTACCGTTGTAAAAGTCTGAACAACAACCCAGTTTTCCGGAATGGTCTCATTGATTAACTTTGCTAAATCCCACATGCCATTCACTTCAATCACAATTCGGGCCGGTTTATATTGTTTCACCAGTTCTTTACACCTATCCTCTGTCAGATTTTCTTCCTCATCAACGTTAACCATATCTACTTTATTATAACGAAGCAGATTTTCATCAATTTCCTTTTCCCCCTCCTCAGTCATCAGAAACAGAGTTTTCAACCCATCCTCAAAATTACCTTCCCCCAGAATTTCTTGAAAACAAGTGGATTTACCACTCTCAAGAAATCCTGTAAACAGATAGACAGGGATATCCCGATTACCAAACATACAACACAACCTCCCTTTCAGAGTTCTTTCCTATACATGGAACAACTGCTTTATTTCACTTTCTTTTAACTCCGCTCCGATTACGCACATACGACCGATATAATCGGCACTGCCACGACGGATTTCATATTCCCCCGGCACCAAATCAAAGTGAAACCACTGTCCCTCATCCGCCGGCACAATTCCCTTCGCACGGAGAATATTTCCAAATCCACTATTTTCCGCGGACAATTTCTGCAATATCTCTGTCAATTCCTTCTCGCTGTATTTGTGAGCACTTTCCATTCCCATACTGGTAAATACATCATCAGCATGATGGTGTCCGTGATGGTGATCATGGTCGTGATGATGTCCGCAACAACATTTGCCATCATGATGATGGTCATGCTCATGGTGGTCCTCATGGCACTCATGATCGTGGTGATGATGATGCTCCTCATGATCGTGGTCATGGTGGTGATGTCCCTCATGGTCATGATGATGCCCACATTCCGGGCAAACATCCTCTTCTTCCATCAACTCAATTTCCAGAGAATTGCTCTGCTCAATCGCACCAAGAATCTGCTTTCCATCAATTTCCTCCCAAGGTGTCGTAATGATAGAAGCTTTCTCGTTTTTCTCCCGAATCAGTGCCAGCGCTGTCTCTAATTTTTCCTCACTGATGTTACCGGTTCGACTAAGAACAATCGTCTTCGCACTTTCAATCTGGTTATTGTAAAATTCCCCAAAATTCTTCATATACATTTTGCACTTTGTCGCATCCGCCACTGTTACATAACCGTTCATCTGTACATCATCACGGCTTTCCATGACGCCTGCTACCGCCTTAATGACATCCGACAATTTACCTACTCCGGACGGTTCAATGATAATACGGTCGGGACTGTATTGTTCCAGTACCTCCTGAAGGGCTGTGCCAAAGTCACCTACCAGAGAACAGCAGATACACCCGGAATTCATCTCTGTCACATTGATGCCGGCATCTTTCATGAAACCACCATCAAGACCAATCTCTCCAAACTCATTTTCAATCAAAACCAGCTTCTCTCCCTGAAAAGCCTCCTGAATCAGTTTTTTAATCAACGTTGTCTTTCCGGCACCAAGAAATCCGGAAAAAATATCAATCTTCGTCATAGTTTCCTCCTTGCATTCTCACTTTTCTTTCCTGCAACTTGTATTATACTCGTTTTCTAAAAAGTTACAAGTAGCGAACAGCACCAATTATTCTATTGTCGGACAAATCAGTTTTTGCTGTTCCCCCAGCCACTTTTCCGCCTCTGCAATCCCCTCGTCACTGAATTCAAAATCCTGAGTCACCGGCACTTCTTTTGACTTTTCAAGGATAAATGGTCCTTTCCATGCAGTGGCGGTGAGTTTTTTCTGTTCCTCATCCCCACTCTTGCCAAGCCGGAAATTCATCCCCCGGTAGCTCCCCTTAAAAACACTTTTCTCATAATAGAGAATAGAATATAACGTTATTCCTTCCATAACACCACTCCTTATGTAACTCATTCTTTTACCATATGCCATTCAGTATACCACAAAATCTCCTTTTTTTTCAGAAAAAACTTGAAAAAACGGCGAAAACATGGTTTACTATATTCGTGTGTCCGTTTTTGGCACATCCTAAATTAATTATATGGAGAGATGTTCATGAAAAAAGTAGTTAAATTTGGTGGAAGTTCTTTAGCCAGCGCAGAGCAATTTAAAAAAGTCGGCGATATTATCCGTGCTGATGAATCACGCCGTTATGTCATACCTTCTGCGCCGGGTAAACGATTTTCTGATGATACAAAAGTGACCGATATGCTCTATCACTGCTATGAACTGGCAGAACAGGACAAGGCATTCAATAAGCAGCTGAATCAGATTAAGGACCGCTATAATGAAATCATTCATGGTTTAAAACTGAATTTTTCTCTGGATGAAGATTTTGAAATTATTAAAAAGCAATTTCTGGCAAAAGCCGGATCGATGTACGCTGCCTCCCGTGGAGAATACTTGAACGGAAAAATCATGGCAAACTATCTCGGCTATGAATTTGTGGACGCTGCCAATGTGATTCGTTTCCACAAAGACGGTACCTTTGATGCAGACACAACCAATGAACTTCTTGCTACTTATCTTGAAAATATAGAGCGAGCCGTTATCCCCGGTTTTTATGGTTCCATGAAAAACGGTACGGTTGTTACCTTTTCCCGTGGCGGTTCCGACATTACCGGCTCACTGGTTGCCAAAGCCATTGACGCCAACCTGTACGAGAACTGGACCGATGTATCCGGCTGCCTCGTGACGGATCCCCGCATTGTCAAGAATCCGGAAGTCATTCATACCATCACCTATATGGAACTTCGAGAACTTGCCTATATGGGCGCTTCGGTTCTTCATGAAGACGCCATTTTCCCAGTAAGAAAAGCCGGTATCCCGATTAATATCCGCAATACCAACCGGCCGGAAGATGATGGTACTATGATTGTAGAAAGCACGTGCCGTATTCCTGCCTACACCATTACAGGTATTGCCGGAAAGAAGGGCTTCGTCGCCGTTAATATTGAAAAGGATATGATGAATTCCGAGATTGGTTTTGGAAGAAAAGTGCTCAGTGCTTTTGAAGACAACGGGATTTCCTTTGAGCATATGCCATCCGGTATTGATACCATGACCATTTTTGTTCATCAGGATGAATTTCAGGAAAAAGAGCAAAAGGTTATTGCTGATATCAACCGCCTTGCCAAACCGGATAGCATTCATATGGAATCCGATTTGGCACTGATTGCTGTTGTAGGACGCGGTATGAAGAGCACCCGTGGTACGGCAGGACGCCTCTTCTCCGCACTGGCTCATGCTCACATCAATATAAAAATGATCGACCAGGGTTCCAGTGAGTTGAACATCATCATTGGTGTCAACAACGAAGATTTTGAAGATGCCATCAAGGCAATTTACGATATTTTCGTAGTTGCACAGCTGTAAAAAAAGCGCGGCTGAGGAGCGCGCGCTTCCAAGTTTGCGCGGTGCGCAAACTTGCTCCGCAGATGAGAACTTCCCTGTACCGCAGAAAAACCGTAAAGCCAAATCAACATGAATTGACTTTACGGTTTTTCTATTTCACCTTATTTATTCAACAAACGCTCCTAAATCTCCACATCCGCACTGTAATCTACGTTATCATAATGGAATCCAAACATTTGATAGAAATCTTCCCAGTAACCATCGATATCGCCAAGCTCACCAATATTCTCTGTGGTTACCTTCGTCCACAGCTCTGACACTTTGCTCTGCACATTTTCCTGCAGTTCCCAGTCATCCAGACGAATATAACCCTCCGAATCGGTCTCCCCTGCCGGTAGCTTTTTCGTAAAAAGACGGTTCATCTGCTCGATACATCCCTCGTGCAGCCCCTCTTCTTTCATTATCTTGTACAGCAGTGAAATATAAAGCGGAACAATCGGAATCGCCGCACTACTTTGCGTTACCAGTGCCTTGTTCACAGATACATAGGCCTTCAATCCATGGTCAGCCATCTCCTCTGTCAACTTCTTAGATGTCTCAAAAAGATGCTTCTTAGCCTGTCCGATACTGCCATCCTTGTAAATTGCATGGGTAATATCCGGGCCAATATAGGAATAAGCCAGTGTCACAGCCCCTTCTGCCAGCACATCAGCCTCAACAAGTGCACGAATCCAGGCTTCCCAGTCTTCTCCTCCCATCACCTTGATGGTATTCTGAATTTCTTCCTCATTGGCAACCGGTACCGTCACCTCTTTAATCTCATTGTTTCGCAAATCAATGGTTTTATTCGTCAACTCTTTTCCCACTGTCTTCAATACGCTGGACACCATGGTGCCGTCCGGCATTGTCCTTCGCGGAGCAGCCATGCTGTACACAACCATATCCGCCTTGCCCCAGTCCTTACGGATTGTCTCGATGACTTGTTCTTTCATTTCCTTTGAAAAACCATCTCCGTTAAAAGACTTCGCATAATAACCATCCTCTGTAGCGAATTCCTCAAAAGCCTTCGTATTATACCATCCTGCCGTCGCCGTTCTTCTGCCGTTGGACTCTTTCTCAAAAGCCACACCAATGGTATCTGCACCATAACCATAGGTCACAGCAATGCGGCTTGCCAGTCCATAACCGGTGGATGATCCGATTACCAGAACCTTCTTTGGCCCCTCTGTCATTCCCTTTTCCTTGCAATAAGCAATCTGCCTTCTTACATTTTCTTTACACCCCTCCGGATGCGCAGTTGTACAAATAAATCCTTTTACCTTTGGTTCTACTATCATGATTTCCTCCATTACATATAGAATTCAGTTTCTTCTTTACAGTATAACATAAAAGAGAATCATAAAAAAGTGCAAAATGCTTCCGGCTAATACAAACAAGTGAAAAATTGAGTGAACATATTTTTTCTTCTTCCCGATTCCATATAAAATAGCGCCAATTGTGTAAGCAACACCTCCGGTAAACAAGAATACTGTTCCTCCTGTGCCAAGACATTGTATCGTTGGCTTAATAAAGAAAATGATACACCAGCCCATAGCCAGATAACAAATCATGGATAAAATCTGATATTTCTTCAAATCAATTGCCGTCAACGTTGCCGCCACAAAGCAGCACCCCCATACTATACCAAAAATAACAAAGGCCTGTACCGGATACAACGGACGAAGTGCTGTCAAAGTAACAGGGGTGTAGGTCCCGGCAATCAGGAAATATATTGTACAGTGATCAATAATCTGAAATACCTTTTTAGGTATTTCCGGTTTCAAGCCATGGTATATACTGGACATAGTGTATAACACTACCATAGTAGAACCATAGATAGCCGCGCCAACCACTCCCCACGCATCCGTATTAATAGCTGCAAAAATCACGCAGAGAACAAGAGCCGCAATCGCTAAAGCTCCACCTACAATATGCGATACCATATTAAATATTTCTTCGCCTTTTGTATAAGAAGGAAGCACACGGTCTTCCAAATGAGTCCGAACTCTTTTCATACATTTAACCTCCCGTCAATTGTTGTAGTATGCACCTAGCGTACCACGTTTCAACGGCAAAGTCAATATCCAAACTTTGTTATACGGTTTTAAAAACTACATGGTGCCAAGCAAAAATAAATTCCAATCAACGAGAGAATTTGATACGAAGCATCATTTGTTCCCAAGTCGATTGGAATTCCTTTTTTCTATATTCTCCTGCGTACAACCATCGTTGTTACAATACCTGCCAAAGCGACAAAGAATGTAATTCCCACCGGAAGCAGAGGTGCTTCATCACCAGTCTCTGGTGACGCATCTGCCATAAGTCTACTTGTGGAGCCGGAACTATCCGAAGTCCTGCCACTACTGCTGCCCTCGGCAGTTGTCTTGTAGGCTAACGCATAAGTGGAAAAACGATCTGTCCTAAAAGTAACCGTATTGGCTGCCGAATCCTGATCCTTCAAAATCGATACACTTCCATTGTGTACTCGCAATACAGCAAATTCTCGGGACGCTCCACGCAGACTTGACGGCACGGATACGGTGACAGAAATCGGGTTACTGATACTGGTTACCTTACTTTCCGAACTATTTCCTACTTTTTTCCAAAGAGTAATATCCAAATATTCACCTACGTAATAACCACCCAAACTAGCAATCACAAGTTCTTTGTCTGTCTGGGATACGCTGCTGTCAATATTTTTGATACGAAGTTCGATATTGGCATTACTTCCATCTTCCACCGCCTGCTGCTCACCGTTGGAGAGAACCGACGTTTTCAGGTCATTCGTACTGGTCGTAAGCGCAGTATTCGGTGCCCCCTCAACAACCTTCACACTTTTCTTTACCGTACCGGAACTCATTGTCTCATCACTGTCTCCCGGCGAAGCCGATGTACTCGGAGATGGAGAAGGGGAAATATCTATATCATCTTCATCCTCCGGCACCGGCAGCGACGCAGGCTGATTTAATACTACGGACATATCATTCATATTCCCTGCACAGTCGGTTGCCACCACGACATAGACCATCGTCTCCTGGTCTGCCGTCAACCGGAATTTCGCCTTACCATGCTCAATCGTCTGGGTTTTTCCATTTACGGTTACACTGGACAAGTTCTCATCCTGCACAGTCACCTCTCGGCTGTTCGCCTCATAGGTTGCATCTTTTTCGATTCCCTCAATGGAAGGAATCACTGAATCCCTCTTGTAATCGAATAAGGATTTATAAAAAATTTCACCGGTATCTTTGCGCATCACATAAAATGCCTGCTCACCACTGTCTGTATCTTCTGTCAGGCAGATACTCTCCTGTGGCTCCTGGTCTTCTTCGTAGAGAAGCGCATATCCTTCTTTTGGACGAATTGTAATATCCGATGTATACCAACCTGTATCAGAAATCTTTCCATCCACAACATACTGCCCGTCTTTCCCCGTCTTCGCATATCGTCTGTCTACCAAAAGAAGTCCCGATTGATAACGGAATGTGTAATTATCGGCTTTTCCGCCGGATGGAGTCAGTTCCTTTGTCTCTCTGGCAACACCATCCACATCCACCGTCGGGGCCTGATAGCCGGATGCTGTTTCAGGGGTTTCCTGTACCCCGTTCTGCGTCACAAATCCTGTCACTTTCACGGAGGATGGTTCAATCTTCTCATGGTAATACAAATCATCTCCTGTATACACCGCTGTCAGCGTAGCCTTATTGACAACGAAGCTGCATGTCGTCTGCGCCTCCTTGCCACCGTTATATACCAGTGTCACATCCGTCGTGTATTTGCCATATGGAAGTCCCTGTTTCGCTGCGATCCAGAATGAGTTATCCGATTGCTTCACCTCAAAATCCCGGTCATTACTGAGTTTGATTCGCGAAATCGTCGCATCCGCATTTGCCATCTCAGTATTTTCCCATGTCACGGCAGTCTGAGGTTCAGAGGCATAACCATATTCGGCGTCTTTTATTTTCAACGTATTTGCGTTAATATCATAAATTGGTTTCGTAACTGTAAACTCACGCTCTGCATTGTTGCCGGCATAATCTCTCGCCACCACCGTATAGGTTTTGGATCCTTTATCCGGACACGGAATATCCTTCACCGCCTGCCGCGTCTGCTCCGGCTCTCCGGTAATAGTCAGCGCACTTCCCGAAACAGTTACATTTGTTCCTTCATAGAGTGTAACCTCTTCCAGATTGCTGTCCGTCACTTTCAAGGACAGGTTCTCGGTAATATATTCCTTCTCATCAATGATTCCCTGCTCCCTGCCACCTTCTACTTTATTGATATCAGGTTGCTTATTGTCAAACACAAGACCATTGGAAGAAATATAAGTAACCAGTCCCGCATGATTGGTAATCTTCGCATATATAATCGCTTTCTCATAATCATCCGGAGAAATGGAAAAGCCATCATCATAATCCTGCCAGCTAAGTTGCGTCTCCAAAGCTTCACTATTGCCATCTACGGCCACCGGAGAAACACAGTACCGGATGGACTCCAAACCACTTTCCTCATCCGTAGCACGAATGGATACAGCCTTTGTATTATTGTAAAACATTCCGAAACTAATGGAATTGCAAAACTCTGCCCATAGATTTGAGGACACGGTAATCCCCTCGCCATTACGGAAATAAGGTGCCGTATTGTCTATTTTGATTGTTTCCTTCATCAGGGCAGAAATCTCACCCGTTGTTTTGTTCATCACATAAAACGCTTTTTCTTCCCCATTGGTTGGGCCGGCCACGGAAATCAGCTGAGCTGCAGTGGCAAAAGAATCTGCCTCCTGGGACTCACTAATCTGGAAATTGGCTGCCGGGCGAATCGCAACATTAGAAGAAACATACCAGTCATGCCCTTCCACTTTCTCACCTTCAATTACATAGCCATTCCGCAAGATATGCTGCTTTACTTCAAGTTCTCCTGCCGCATAGGAAAATATATAGTCCCCTGACTGTCCGCCATCCGGAATCAACTGCATGGATTCCATTGCTCTCTTGTCCGAAGTATACTCCTGCAAAGAACTATCCTCTGACTGATAATATAGCTTCGGTGCCACAAAATCCGGATCACTGGCAAAAACTTCTTTTGTATCGCCATTTTTAAAATCTGCCTGTGCATATTCAATGGTTCCTGTCAAATCCGGCAGCGTGTGATATCCCACATCCTTCTGTCCGGCATAGCTAACGAGCATATTGGCCTTATCAACTGTCACAGAACATTTACACGTGGTCGTAGACTCCGCCTCTCCATTATAATAAATACGCACAACTTCGGTATAGGATCCCGCATGGAGTCCTTGTTTGGGACGCACCTTGTTGCCATCTACAACCTCAAAATTGCTGTCCGTTCCTTCCGCCAGTTCCAGTTCCAGACTGTCTGCTGCCACCAGCTGTCCATCCGCTTTATTGGTCATAACCACACTTTTGGCTTCTACCGCTTCATAACCATAAATCAAGGCATCGTCTCCGCTGCCAAAATCCATGTCAGCCGCTTCCACATCGAGAATCGGATTCTTCAATGTAACACGAGTTATCTTTTCGTTACCGGCTGCATCTTCCGCCGTAATTTCAAACGTCACATCCTCCATGATTCCATCCGGTCGCTCCAACTGGAACGAGGTCGCGTTATCCACAATATCATCTCCTGATTTTGTCAGAACAACATTGGAATTACGCCGAACGGTTACCTTTATCAAATGAGAATCTGAAACAACGATTTTCTTCTTGTCGGCAAAATAACTCTTCTCATCCCCTAAGGTCTTTCCACCACACTGGATAACAGGCATGGACAAATCAATCGTCACCCGATCTGTCGCCGTATAGCCAACATTCCCTGCTTTATCTTCCATCTTGGCGTATAAAATACAGGAGTCATCCTCAGCCATGTCCACGGTATCGCCCTCAGCCCAGGTCTTCCAGTTCGCCGTTTTCAACTGGCTGTCCGTCAACGCATTTTGGGAAAATACATACCAGCGGTCTGCCACTCCACTGGCAGCATCCTCTGCTGACAGATTAAATACCACATCATGATTGTAGAACCCTTCTCCAGACTCATGTCCGGTATTATTGTAGCTATTACCTTCATATGTAATGGTTCCCACCGGATTCGTCTTATCGATATTAATCTGTCCATCGCGCTTTTCGGTCACCGTAATTGCTTCCGTAATCCCACCAAACTGTATATTCTTCAAATAAATATGCAAAGGTCCCTGATTGGTTCCGTCCGCCGAGTAGGTTAACGCCTCCTGAAAATCAGTCCCTGTAGCGGAAATCGTAAATCCGGACTTGGGAACAATTTTTACATCTGTTGTATACCACTGTTTGCCATCCACCAGTTTTCCTTTTTTGCCGTCAATGGTATACGGTTTCGTCGGAGTTGGATATCTCTTAATCGTAATCGTTCTTCCTAAATCAATGGTTCTTTTCTTGTAATTATCACCCTCGCTAATATGTAAATAAATAGAGTAGGGATCGTCGCTTTCTGCTTTCGGACGAATCTCTGTAGAGCCATCCATCACTACAATATAAGCATCCCCCATTCCTTCCTTTGAAGAAACAATGGAAGGGTCAATCACCTCTCCCGTATAATAGTATTCATCCTTGATGGTGCTAAGATCAAAATCGTCTACTTCCGGCTGTCCCTTGGCAATGGATACAACAATATCATCGCTCCGGACTTCTTCGGAATCCAGATTATAGCCATCATTATCTACACTTTTCACAACACAGTAATAATAGTAATCACCAGCGCCAATACCTTTTTGAATGGAATAGGTGGACGTTTGTGCTCCATGTCCCTCCAACCGTTCTCCAGTGCCACCTGCGCTCCGGCTTACATACCACTGGTATTCAAGTCCTGCTCCTTCCGGTGCTGTCGCCTGCACCTTCACTCTAATAACAGAATCCAGAGGATAGGTAAATGGTCCTACCGGTTCCTCTACTACACTACAGGATGGTCTTTCTAACTGAACCGGTGGTGCAGCCTCCTTAACTCTTTTGGGTGTTTTCTTAGTCTCCTCTTCGATTGGCGGCTCTTCCGCAGTCTCGACATCACCCGTCTCACTTCCGGATGCCATCTCCGGTGTCGCCGTCGCCGATGGCTCGTCGTCATCCTTGACTTCGTCCTGCGGCTCTTGTGTTTCTTCCGGTTCTGCCTCCGGTTCCGGCGTGTCAGGAATCTCTGTCTCGATTGGTTTCACAGTAACTTCCGGCGTCATCGTCGGCTCCAGTTCCTCCTCTGAAACAGTCTCTGTCTGCGGCTCACCTTCCATTTCATCTGCCAGAGAGGGTAGCACTAAAAGTGTTCCCACAAGGGCAAACAAAGCCAGTCCACAAACAACCCCTGCCTTCAGTTTGTGATGCCGTGCTTTAGTAAGCAAATTCCGCAGTGCATGATACACCGTCAGAAAGGCAACCACAACAACCATAACCGGGTATGTAAGGGGCTTGCATTTCCTTCCTATCCGAATCAAAAATTGCAAAATCCGATCTTTCATTCTAATCCCTCCATGGATGATATATCGACATAATAAATCAATATTATTATACACCAAAATATAGGAGGAATGCAAGGTTTTATCGTCACTTGTCCTTTTTGATTGTTACTGTATTCATCCCTGCTTTTTTGCCTCGTCCTGATATTTGTTCAACTCGCTCACGTCTATTTTTTTTCCTTGATTTTTATCATAATGCTTCCTTCGAAATCATCTTCCCCATTCAAGCTGAAATACAAGGACTGTTTGCCGGATAAATATGCACCGGATGCATCGATGATTACTGTATTTCCAAAGGTCCAAGTGTTTGCATAAACATCAGTATCACCTACATACGGCCAATCCGAATCATCGACATAGAATGTGGCAAACTGATTGTACGAACTGTTTTTAAGCGTACCGCTCCAAACATATTCTCCGCTAAACTCTGACGGCACATACACATCCATCGCTTCTGCCGCTTCGGCCAGTGCCAGATAGTCCGCAGCTTCCGTAGATTTTTTCATTGCACAGGTTGACTTATCGTATACATTATCCGCATTCCACAACAGACACATGCCATTGGAGATAGCATAAGTACAAAGGGTCTTGAAAAATATATCTCTTCCTTCC
>JALENH010000001.1 GCA_022767895.1 Eubacterium sp. | reverse complement strand
GAACGTAAACCGCTTAACGGTGGTTTCGTTTGCTCAAATTTTAGTTTCATTATTTTCAAGGTACAAACTAGTGCATTGCACTGCAAAATATATGCAAAACAAGTCTTATAGAGATTTAGCGATTTGTTGAGCAGACACTAATTAGTTCCGTGTTCTTTCACAGGAGGATGCCCAAAATAGTTTTTTCTGTAAATGTCAGAAAGTGACATGAGGAAAAACCATCCCGGTAGAACTAAAACTTGAACAATGGAAAATTGCTTTATAACAATTTAGAGAGAACGAATGGGAAAAGCTTTTTATGCAAGCATAAATTTTTTCCATTCGTTCTCTCTAAATTTCGGCACTATCGTGCCAAATTTTCCATTGTTCTACAAACACCTAGTTCTACCGGTCTTTTCCCCACGCCACTTTCTTTATTTACGACAAAAAAACTATAAAGCATCCCTCCTGCGAAAGAACAACTTGTCTCAGGACTGACACCAACTACTATTGCGTCTGTGGTTCGGTTCCCCCTTCTACGCCACCCTGCTCTTCCGGAGGTTCCGGTGTGGCAGGTTCCGGCGTGGCCGGTACTGCTGTCTCCTGAGGCACTGCTGTCGCCGGCTCCGGTGTTGTCTTGGGTTCTTCATTATCGTCCGGGTCTGCATCTACATCATTGTCGTCATCCGGATCCACATCCACACTTCCACCACCGCCTGAATCCTCATCCGGTGTATTGTAATCGCTACCTCCGCCAGCAGAGTATCCACTACTCTCCATTCCGAGATCAAACTGCTTGATTTCCAGATTTTCATGGAGGGTATTCATATAGTCATGCCAGATTCTTCCCGGATAGGTAGAACCATGCAAATCATCCACTGTTTTCGGAGAGTCATATCCTACCCAGACAGCCGTTGTATAGTATGGTGTGAATCCGCAGAACCAACCATCCTTTTTATCATTTGTCGTTCCCGTCTTGCCTGCACTCGGCTGACCATTGTCTAAGCCAAGTCCTCTTGCAGTACCTCTTTTTATAACTCCCGTCATGATATCTACCATAGAACGGGCAGCGTCCTTTTTATAAATTGTCTTTTGCTGGACCTCGTCCGACACAACTTCATTCCCGTCTGAATCCAGAATCTTTACGATACAGGTAGGCTCTCTGTACTTACCATCATTTTCCAGCGTTGCATAAGCAGATGCCATCTCCAAAGTACTGGTTCCATAGGTCAATCCACCTAACGATGCAGATAAATAATAATCCGATTTCACAATCTTGGAATAATTCATATCCAGCAGATACTGCAAACCAACCTCCGGTGTCAGCTTCTCAAACAGCTGCCATGCCACTGTATTGAGAGACTGCTCCACGGCAAACCGCATGGATACGTAACCATAATATCGGCCACTGCTGTTGGAAGGGCCACCTTTAAACTTATAATCATGAACCGTAGTACTCGCTGTCGATCCTCTCTCCAACGTAGGGGTATACACGATTAGTGGCTTAATGGAACTTCCCGGCTGACGGAAAGACTGATAAGCCCGATTCAGGGAATATCCTTCCGTCTCCTGGCTTCTTCCACCTACAATGGCAACCACTCGTCCGGTCTTGTTGTCAATACAAACCGCTGAGCCCTGCATCTTATATGTTCCATTTGTCTCTTTATCCTTAAATGCCGACAAATTGGAATTGACTGCCTTTTGTAATTTTTTCTGCTTCTTCAGGTCAAAAGAGGTGTAAATCTTATAACCATTATTCAGAAGCATCTGCTGTGCTGTAGCATAAGCATCATCATATTCCGTTTCATACTCCTCCTCATCCTCCTTACCCGAGAACGAATTGCGGAATTCAAAACCATTCTTTTTCATTAACTCCCGGATAGCACAATAAGAAACAAAAGTCTGGATATAGTCACGCTTTTTAACTTCCTGTATGTTCAACTTTATTTCTTCCTGATATGCCTCGTCATAATCAACTTTTGTGATTACACCATCTTCCAGCATCTGATCCAGTATACGATTCTTCCTCTTGACAGTATTATCAAAATTCTTCAGAGGGCTGTACAAAGTTGGATTGTTCGGTATAGCACTGAGGAAACACAGCTGTGCCAGCGAAAGATCCTGACAACTCTTGCTAAAATAGCCTCTTGCTGCCGCCTCAATTCCATAATATCCATTGGCATAGTAAATTGTATTCAGATAAAATTCCAAAATCTGGCTCTTGGTATATTTTTTCTCCAACTCCAGCGCAATAAAAATCTCCTTGATTTTTCGCTGATAAGTTTTTTCCGTAGACAAAAATACGCCTCTCGCCAGCTGCTGGGTGATGGTAGATGCCCCCTGAGTTTTCTCTCCATTGTTCTTAATCAGAGCAAGAACCGCACGCATAATACCCTTGGCATCGATACCATTGTGGGAATAAAATTTCTTATCCTCTGTCACAATCGCCGCATCCTTCACTGCCTTCGGTATTTTATCCAGCGTTAGATAGTAGGAGTCCTTTTCTCCTTTCAACTTTGCAATTTCTTTCCCCTTATTGTTATAAACAATGGACGTCTCCGAGGCCCGGAAGGTCTCCACAGACGAATCCTCCACCAGCGCAATTGCCTCATCCTGCATAGCAAAAATATCCTTGCCATATTTAAAATAGAAGACAATGCCACCGATTAATATTGTCAATAAAAATAACAAAAGCACAATTTTAAAGCCAAGCCAGAACTTAGGATGTTTTCTTTGCTTTTTTCTTTTCTTTTTCCCTGCCATAGTTACCTCCATTTCTTCAGCCACAACAATATGTGTTGTGCACCCCTTTCTTACACGCCTTTAGACATATAGATATATCATATCACATTTACGGAATCTTGGAAAGGACTTCTTCATGAAGCTGCCTGACTCGACGACTCCGGGTATGTGCTATACTTTTCAAAAAGGGTATTCCAATTTTCCAATCAGAATACCCTCTTTCAAACTCATATCTCTTCTTTACGGCAATTCAATCTTTGAATACTCCTTTGGCGGCAGTGCCGTCGTGGAATCTTTCACAAACTTACGTACCGCCTGCGCCGCCTTTGGAATGGCAATATTGGTACCCACACCGGCAACACATCCTCCGGGACATCCCATACCCTCAATCAGACAACCATCCTTTTTACCGGCTTTCGCCAACAGAAGCATTTTCTGGCAGTCCGCCAGCCCCTCGGCATGTTCAATATAAACCTCGGTGTCGGGATAGTACTCATTAATGCAGTTTTCGATGGCATTAGCCACACCTCCTGCCACCGCATAACCTCGTCCGGTTCCGGTAGCGTCGTGGATTGGCTCCTCCGATTCATAGGTCTCCATATCAATCCCTTTGGCTGCAAAAATAGCATCCAATTCTTCAAACGTAATGACAAAATCCACGTCACTTCGCACGGTTCGGCGGGAAGCTTCCAGTTTCTTCGCTGCACACGGTCCCACAAACACAATCTTCGCCTCTGGATGACGCTGCTTGATGGTACGCGCCGTAGCAACCATAGGCGTCAGGGCGCTGGAAACCGTCTCCACCATATCCGGCAGTGTTTTCTTCGCTAGCATGGACCACGCCGGACAACAAGAAGTCAGAAGGAATGGCAGTTTGCCGGTCTTCACTTCGTGTACATAATGTCTGGCTTCTGTAATGGCTCCAATATCTGCTCCCAGAGCCACCTCATACACCTCTGCAAATCCGATTTCTTTCAGTGCCGCCTTAATCTTCCACAGACGCACATCATCCCCGAACTGGCCAATCACAGCCGGTGCAAGTTCAGCAATAACTGGCCCCTGTTTCATCGCCTGAATCAACTGGAAAATCTGGGATTTATCTGCAATTGCACCAAACGGGCAAGCAGCCATACACTGTCCGCATTTCACGCATTTTTCATCATCAATCGTAGCACGTCCTCGCTCATCACTGGTAATGGCTTTTACGCCGCAGACAGCGGCACAGGGGCGGCTCTTTTTGGCAATGGCATCATAAGGACAAATTGCTTTACACTTACCACACTTGATACATTTTTCCTTATCAATATGGGACTTGCCATTCACGATGGAAATAGCCCCTTTCGGGCACACTTCCACACAAGGATGTGCCACACAGCCACGGCACTGGTCAGATACCTCATACACATTGTCCTCACACATATCACAGGCAGATGGAATAACCTGCATCAAAGGCGGCTCATAATATTTTTCCGCCACATTGCTGGCATCCATTCCACTGGTAACATGCACCGGCGCATTGTCCGGGCGAAGAGACAATCCCATGGCCAGACGAACACGTTCCGAACAAATCGCACGTTCCCGGTAAATACTCTCGCGGTACTGGGGTACATCATCCGGCGTAATTTTATAAGGAATCGCCTCGATATCATCATTTATATTTTTGGAAGAAAAAGCAACCTTTGCCACTTCCGTAAATACTTTTTTTCTTAGTGTCTTAATAGGGGTCTGTATTCCTCTCATGTTTTCCTCCTTGGCTTCTTCTTTTTGATAATTATTCTCAGAATCAATGGTAGGATATCACAGATTCAAAATATTTTCAAGATACTTCCGGTACTTCTCTCGTTCTTCTTCCGGTGCCGCAATCTCCACGCCGGAACCCACTCCGGTGAGCCACCCGTAAAACTGTCCGCTGATATTCACTTCCACCGTCGTCCGAAAATGATTTTCATCCTCATCAAATACAAGAATATCTTTTCCAAACCGGTCAATGGCTACACCAATCAGGTCATTTTCAAAAATTAGTTCCACCCGCTTTTTCTCCCCGGCAAACATCCCAAAGGTCTTCTTCGACAAGTCGTCGGGATCCATCTGCAAAAATTCCTGCTGCCCCTGCCGAGGTCCATCCTCTCCAGAAATTTCTTTCATTTTATCCACACGGAAGTATTTAATCATCGCTGCCTCATGGTCATAAGCAAGAAGATAATAATTTTCATCCTCCCACAGAAGCATCCACGGCGATACAACATACCGTTTCCCCTCATGTCTTGGTACCAATTCCTTTTTGCGGTTCCATTCAAGATAAATAAAGGAAATCGCATAATCGCCATGTATGGCCTGATGAATGTCGTCCACAAGATAAAGAGTCGAAAAATTGGCCGATTTAATCCGGTCCCGCACCCGCACCTGACGCTGGAGCCGGTCCGCCTCATGGCGGCTGGTAAATTGTTCCAGTTTCCGAATCAATTGATTACTCTGTTTCTCCGTAATAAACTTAGAAGCCTGCACCGCATCCACCAGAAGTTTCAACTCCGGCAGCTCAAACTCCCTCTCTCCCAAATAGTAGCCGGATGGTTTTGCCTGATACATAACATCATATCCCATGGTCTGCAATGCTTCTATATCAGAATACACACTTTTACGCTCTGCTTTTACTCCACTTTGTTCTAAATAAGAAAGAATCCGTTTCATAGGAACCGGGTGCTCTTCATCGCTCTCTTTGCGAAGCAATTCTAAAATGTAAAGCGCCTTTAGTTTCTGATTGGCTCCTTTTGCCATGTGCCGCCACCCCCTCTAAAATTCATCCGGATTCACATCATCCTCTGTCACAATTTGGTCGCGGCCATGCTCTTTGCCATAATACAGCAAATCATCCGCCCTTTTTATGGCTTCATCAAAATTTTCTTCTTCCCGGCAGGAAACCACACCAAATGTCATGGAAACAGAAAATACTCTATCTTCAAAAATAAATTCTCTGGTTCTTATTCTTTTCCGAAAAACTTCAAGCAGTTCTTTCATGGCATCAATATTCCCATCAAAGCCTATGAGGAACTCTTCCCCTCCCCAACGGGCCGAAAAGCCTATATCGGATAACATTTCATGCAGTTCATGAGCCACGTAACGCAATACCTCATCCCCCATGTCATGGCCATAACTGTCGTTAACGCTTTTAAAGAAATCAATATCCGCAATTGCTAGAGAAAAACATTCCTGATTTTCACGATGGTCCAGCTGAATCTGAGCAGCCCGGCGATTAAGAAGCTTCGTCAGCGGATCCCGGGACACCATATCCTCCAAAGAGTGACTCACCGACACCGCATACTCTCCCATCTCCGCCAGCTCATCCCGACGTTTTAACACCCGCTCCGGCATCTTGTGGGAAAATTCTCCGCCAGCAAGTTTTCCAAGAAAACCTTTGATTGCCTGTATTGCATCCACCATTTTCTGCGCCGAGAGATTGCAGATAAATCCAGCCAGAATAATGATGAACAGACAGATAATCACATTTCCCTGGGTCATAAAACGCATGGACGTATTGACGGATTCCGCCGATTTTCCGGCAAAACTGATTCCCACCACCTCATCCGCATCGTTGCGGATTGGAACATAATAACCAAAATACCGGGATCCCATAACGTCAACGTCTTTGGAAAAATACTCCTCTCCCTCGCCAAATACAACATCTTCTACTTCCGTACTGACTTTGGAACCAACAAGACGTTTGCCATTGCCATCCACTAACGTAGTGAGGCAACGTTCATTTCCGATGAAAATTGTGACATCCGCCCCCGTATCATTTTTCACATCATCCAGCAAACGGTAATCCGCTGTCAGATCCGTCTCACCTTTATAAACCTTTTCGTCCTTTACGTAAAAATCACCGGCATCCCTGACATTATAAATACTAATCAGATTGTGGGCGATGCCGGATAGGTTTTTCTGTATTTCAAAAATCATTCCTTCTTTGACAGAATTCTGACCATAGGCAGTCATAATGATTCCCAATATCGCAATGGGCAACACTGACATCCGCATAATCGCGAATATCAGACTGCGTTTCTTCCTTCGCACCATGCCGGCACCCCCTTTCTTCGTTTTTTCTTCCTTATTCTTCCTCTTCCGGCAGTGCCATCTTCTTCTCTACCATGACCTTCTCATCCATGCAGGAGAAAATATCATCCACTTCCTTTTTATCCAGTTTCGGTGACAACAGACTGACAATCGGCAGGATAATCAGTCCGGCAATCATGGCAATGGCACCCGCATTAATCGGAGACGCAATATATTTTAAAAACATATTGGACACGGTAATACCTACGCCACAGATAAAGCTTGCCCAGACAGCAGCTTTCGTAACACCTTTCCAGTAAAGACCATACAGGAATGGTGCCAGAAAAGCACCTGCCAAAGCCCCCCAGGAAATCCCCATGAGCTGTGCAATAAATGCCGGTGGATCCAAAGCAATCACTACAGAAATAACAATAAAGAATGCCAACAGAACACGCATCCATATTAGCTGCTTTTTCTCATCCATATTCTTTACGAAAAGCGGTTTAATAAAATCAAGAGTCAGCGTGGAGCTGGATGTCAACACCAAACTGGAAAGTGTGGACATAGATGCAGAAAGAACAAGCACAATGACGATACCAATCAGAATATCCGGCAAACTGGAAAGCATGGTCGGAATAATGGTATCGTACGCTACAGTTCCGTCTGCTGCCGACTCTACACCGGAAATCTGGCTGAAGCCTCCCAAAAAGTAGCATCCACCTGCCACAACTACAGCGAATAGCGTGGAAATAATGGTTCCTGTATGTACAGATTTTTCATCTTTAATGGCATAGAATTTCTGAATCATCTGCGGTAGCCCCCAGGTTCCCAGAGAGGTCAGAATGACTACACCAAGCAGATTCAGTGGATCCGGACCAAAGAACGAAGCATATGCTCCCGGCATCACGTCACTCGGCACCGCTGCCAACTCCTTGATGGTTGCGATAAAACCACCATGCCCGCTGAGTACGGCACCAATGACAGCCACAATACCAAACAGCATAATAATTCCCTGCACCAGATCATTCAACGCTGTCGCCATATAACCGCCGACAATGACATAGATCCCCGTCAGCACCGCCATCACAATGACGCACACGCGGAAATCTACATCAAATGCCATTCCAAACAGATAGGAAAGACCGTTGTACACCGATGCTGTATACGGAATCAAAAAGATAAAGGCAATCATAGACGCTGCCACCCGAAGTGTCTTACTGTTGTATCGTTTTCCAAAGAAATCCGGCATCGTCATGGAATGCAGATGTTTTGTCATAATTCTTGTTCTTCTTCCCAACACTACCCAGGCAAGCAGGGAACCAAGAATCGCATTACCAATACCAATCCAGGTGGACGCAAGTCCATATTTATAACCAAATTGTCCGGCATAACCAACAAACACTACTGCTGAAAAATAGGACGTACCATAGGCGAAGGCGGTGAGCCATGGCCCCACCGAGCGTCCGCCTAAAACAAATCCATTGACATTGGTGGCATGTTTTCTGGAATAGAACCCGATTCCCAACATCACGGAAAAAAACACTAGCAACAAAATAATCTTAATAACCATTGTACCTTATCCTCCGCTCACTTGATATATCGCACACAAGTGCTTACTTAAAAGCATGTTTCATAAATTCATAGAATCCACGATCCCAGCACCGATCATCATGACCCGTACTCTTAACTTCGTAGAACACGCTATTCAAACCAAGTGAATCACAATTATTAACAAATCTTCTTGCACTATCATCCATCATATGATCATACTGTCCGGTAATAAAGTAACACAATTTCAACTGACTGTTCAATTTCTCTGCATCCTCTGTTGTATTAACAATTGTCTGATTCACAGAGGCAAAAGGTCCGGCAGAGAAGAATCCCATGTAATGGAATATATCCGGGTGCTTTAATCCAAGCTCAATTGCTTCCCCACATCCCATGGACAGCCCGCACACTGCCGTATGATCTGGTCCTTTTTCGATTGGGTAATTATTTTCCATATATGGCAACAGATCATTAATTACTTCAAACTCAAACAAATAGCAATCGCCCCATTGAGCCGTCTGTACAGCAGGATTTGGTACAGTATTGGGATACTCCTTATTGGCATCATATTTAATATTTCCATATGGGAATACTACAATAGCATCCTCCACTTTATTCTTCGCATATAAGTTGTCCATAATGTAATTGGCATGACATCCGGCTCCACTTGATGTCTTTTTACCACAGGTCCAGTAATCTTCGTTCTGACCACCACCATGCAGACAGAACACCAAGTTATACTTTTTATTGTCCGGATCATAATTAGGAGGGAAATAAATCCTCGCACGCCCCTGACCACTTTCTCTATACTGGGATGGATAATAAAACTCACCTACTTCACCATGAGCAACGTCTTCTTTATAAAAATTGTATCCATCCTCAACCAGATAACCATCCGTCACACTTAATTTGAATGTTTCTTTCTTCGTCTCGTCCGTCTTTGAAGTCAATACGAGCAGACATTTTCCAAGATGATTGGAAACCACTCTCCCCCTGGTGTCTACACTGGCTACATATTTGTTGGTTGTAGATACGCTGTAATCCTCAATCGTTCCCTCTGACGGTTTCACCTCCGTACTGATATTCAATTTATCACCAAGTTCAATTTCGAAATCGGCCTGATACTCAATTGCCACCGGCGTAGGTGCAGGAGTCGACGGTTTTCTCGATGGTTTTGGTGTTTTCGTAGGCTCTGCCGTCGACACATCTTGCGTCGGCGAACTGGTAGGCTGCAATGGTGTCGGCGTAGGTGCAGCCATTGTATTCTGTGGCCGATTGGTTACCACCTTCTTACCAGTCACCGTAACCTTACATGTTGCCTTTTTCTTCTTTCCTTTGTATTTGGCCGTCACCGTAATTTTCGCTTCCCCTGTCTTCTTGGCTTTCAATTTACCTTTTGTACTCACCGAAACGACACTTTTTTTCGATGACTTCCAGGTAAGTTTTGCCTTGGCAGGACTCTTCTTGGCTTTCAATTGAAGGGTCTTTCCCACCTTCATAGACACCGTTTTCTTGTTCAACGTCACTTTGAACTTCTTAGCCGCCCTTGCGTCAGGTGCGTACCCTCCCAGCATACCGACACAGAGAGCTGTCGCAACCACCCTTGCTACCGATTTTTTTACATTGTTGTTCATTTTGGTAAATCCCCTTTCCTTCTTTCATGAATCATTTACATGACACTATTATTATTTTAGCCATATTTGATTTATATGTCAATCATTCATGGTTGGAAGTTTCGGCGCGCAATGATTACTAGT
>JALENH010000292.1 GCA_022767895.1 Eubacterium sp. | reverse complement strand
TTCTGGTGACAGGGCCTACCGGAAGTGGTAAATCCACGACATTGGCTTCTATGATTAATGTGATTAACCAGACACAGAATAAGCATATTATTACGTTGGAGGATCCAATCGAGTATCTGCACAGCCATGCAAGATCGATCGTCAACCAGCGTGAGGTCGGCATTGATACAAAATCCTATGCGAATGCTCTGCGGGCGGCACTTCGAGAAGATCCGGATATTATACTGGTGGGAGAGATGCGTGATCTGGATACGATTGCTACGGCGGTGACAGCGGCGGAGACGGGACATCTTGTTCTATCCACCCTGCACACCATTGGTGCAGTACCTACCATTGAGCGAATTATTGATGTGTTCCCGACCCACCAGCAGGCACAGGTTCGTCTACAGCTGGCAACTTTACTGGAAGCTATCATCTCTCAGCAACTGTTACCGACGGCAGATCGAACCGGTCGGGTGGCTGCATTCGAAATTATGTATGCCAACAGTGCTGTGCGTAATCTGATTCGAGAAGCAAAACCACATCAGATTACGTCGATTATTCAAACGAGCAGACAAAGTGGTATGATTACCATGGATGATGCGATTTATGAGCTGTTCCAAGCCCATCAGATTTGTGCGGAGGATGCTATGGAGTTTGCACAGGATAAATCCAATCTGGGACGTAGATTGCCCGTGGGGGGCGGTGTGTCATCGGTTGGCGAGAATTGGCAGGAACCATCTTGGCAAGAGAATACTTTTGGTACAGGTGGTTTTTAATACAAACAAGACATAGGAAAAGGGGGATATATTTTGGCAAAATACAAATATTTGATTACGGATAAATACGGAAAGGAAAAGCGCGGTACGATGGATGCAGGCAGTCAAGAGGCTGCCATGACCAAATTGAAAAGTGATGGCAGTGTGGTATTGGAAATCAGTGAGACGGCAGATATTGCCAATGCAAGTTGGAATATTACTATTGGTAATCCGGTAAAGAAAAAGGATATTACCATATTCTGCAAGCAGTTTTACAGTATTCTGACAGCAGGCGTAACGGTGATTGACGGACTGCGCATGGTGCAGGATCAGACGGAGAATAAATATCTTCGGGAAGCACTGTACAATGTCATGGTTAGTGTGGAAAAGGGAGAAAGTCTGGCAGATGCCATGGAAATGGAGGGGAAAATATTCCCTTCCCTATTGATTCACATGGTGGCAGCCGGGGAGGCTACCGGTAATCTTGAGATTGCCTTTGACCGAATTTGTACCCAGTTTGATAAGGATATGAAATTGACATCTATGGTAAAGTCAGCAATGATTTATCCGGTTGTGGTAATGGTTGTTGCTGTCGCTGTTATTATTGTGTTGATGACAACTGTTATTCCTAATTTCCAGCAGACGTTTTCCCAGATGGGCGAAGAACTTCCGATGCTGACGAAAATCGTTATTTCTATGAGCGATTTTATTACAAGTAATCTTGTGGCAGTTCTAGGTGGGATTGTTACATTGATTATTTTTATTGTTTGTGGGAGGAAGACGGAGCCGGGGAAACAGTTTACCAGCCGGATGGCATTGAAAATACCGATGTTTCGGAATTTTTCGGTAAAGAATGCGGCGGCTAAGTTTTCCATGACCATGTCCACGCTGATTATGTCCGGTGTTCCTCTGGTGGAAGCGTTGGAGATTGTGGGAAATGTCATCGAGAACCGGGTAATCCGTAAGGCGGTAAAGGACTGCAAAGAGGAAGTGATGCAGGGTATCCCGATGTCAGAGCCGTTGGAGGCATCCGGTGTGTTCCCACCCATGGTGACCCATATGCTGAAAATCGGAGAGGAGACCGGTACTACCGAGCAGATGCTTGATAAGGTGGCGGAATACTATGAATCCGAAGTGGAGGCGGCTACCAAAAATCTTACCTCTGCTATGGAACCGCTTATTATCGTTGTGTTGGCTGTCGTGGTAGGAGGTGTTATCGGGGCAGTTATGATGCCGATGATGTCCATCTACCAGAATGCAGGAAAGGCGTAAGTAGGGAAGGGATTGACAAATGAAACTATAGTTATTGACGAGGAAAGGACAATGAGTGATTGGAAGGGAAGTCTGATGAAAAGCAGATGGATGGAATGGCTTGCACTCATCCTGTTCCTTGTATGCTTTTCAGTTGTTAGTTTTTATCACGAACCATGGTTTGACGAGGCACAAGCTTGGCAGATTGCAAAATGTGCTTCCATATGGGATATTCTTTTTGAAGTACCTCATTATGAAGGGCATTTGCCATTGTGGCATCTATTGTTGGCGGTACCTGCCAAATCAGGTGTGCCTTTTGAACTGGGCTTGAAAGTGGTTGCGGCCTTGCCAACGATTGTTGCAGTATGCATTATTTTGTTTCGAGCCCCTTTTCCTAAGGTGGTTCGGCTCTTGTTGCCGTTTCATTATTTTGTGTTTTACCAGTACGGTGTTGTTTCGCGGCCATATGGTTTGATGTTATTAGCCTTCCTTACTTTGGCACTAACTTTTCGGGAAAAAGATATTCGTCCATGGCCATTTGGGTTGAGCTTGATTTTCCTTTGTTTTACAAGTGCGTATGGCATTGTCTTGGCAGGAGGAATTTCTCTGTGTTGGGTTATCGATATCGGTAGGGAATACATTGGGAGAGGGATTTTTGCGTTATGGAAGGATAAACGAGTTCAGGTCTTGTTGATGGTTTTGCTTGTGGCGTTGGCGGCCATTGCTGTTATTCTGCCTAGGGAAGATACTTATGCAACGGAAATGACAGCTCAAAATTCTTTGCTTGAAAGATTGATCTATACATGTGCGGCTATCATACCGGATTGTTTTTTTTCAAAGCTACTACCATATTCTTTTATTAACAAGGCGTATTTTTCGTTATATAGGTTGTTGCCGATGGCTTTGTTGGGAGTCGTATTTCTTATTATAATGCTTGGTTGTGCTGGAAAGAAGAAAGGGAAGTACTTTTTGGTTCCGTTTTTCATGTTTGGTGTGTTTTCTGCCCTGATATATAGTTGCAGTCATCATATCGGAATTGTATTTCTGATGATTTTGTTTTGGTCTTGGATAAATCAGGAGGATGCCACCCGGTATTCAGTAGGGAGAAAAAAACTCCATGGAATTTCAATTTCCGGTTGCATGAGAAAATGGATGGTGGCAACAGTCAGAGCTTTAATTTTGGTTTGCATAGTGGTACCTGTATGGTGGTCGGTTTCTGCGGCGATTTTGGATGTGGAGTGTTCGTACTCGTGTGGCAGAGAAATTGCTCAGTTTCTAAAGGTTTCCGGTCTTTCGGATGCCAAGATATTAGCCCCTTGGGAATTGGAAAGTTCAAATGGTGAAAGAGACGAGAGAAATACAGATTTCTATGAGGAAATGAATACAAATCATCTTGCACTGTACACATCTGAGATTAATGCCTATTTTGATAAAAATATTTTCCTGAATCTAAATGATGGAAGGGATGAGTATGCCTATTTCAATCATAAGCGCACATCGAAGGAAGATAATATACGTAATTTGCAAAAATGGAAAGAAAAGGGCTATCCCGATGTCATATTAGATCCCAGCAGTTTGAGTGTCCTTTTTGGTGATGATAAAAATCTTCCTCGTTACTATCCGGTTTATAAAGCGAAATGTGCTATGATATGGAAACCGAATTGTATAGCAAATGAAGATGATTTTGTTTGTTTATATCTTCGGGAAGATTTAATAAAACAATATGGCTTAGAAGGGATACAATAATACATATTGTATTATATAGGCGAAAAAGTAAAAAAATGTAAAAACATGTATATTCAAATGAAATACTACTTGAATAATTGTTAAATATGCAGTATAATATTAAAAAAATATTAAAAAGGAGAGTGTAATCTATGAAAAAGAAAATTCAAAGGTATCTTAGTGGTGAGAGAGAAGGGTTCTCTTTGATCGAGTTGATTATCGTCATTGCAATCATGGCTATCTTGATTGGAGTAATTGCATTGGTGGTACTTCCTTATCTGTCAAGTTCAAAGGTGTCAAAGGACCATGACACATTGAATCAGGTGGCAACAGCGTTTAAGTCAGCGGTGGCAGTTAAGAAATCAAAGGCAGATATTTCTGGAAAGCAATTTTCTCAGCTTGATTCTGCTTTGCAAACAAAGATTGACGAATTGTTGGATGGAACCGTAGCAAATGCAAAGGCTGGTTTGTCCTCTGACGCAGCATCTGGCAAGGATTTCTATTTTACGTATGATAGTACAGGATGTTATGTAACAATTGGTAGTCCAGCTATTGCTGATGGTGAAGGTGGTACATTTACTACCAAAGCGGGCGCTGCATCATAAAGAAATATTGATTTAGCGATATTTGATATTAAGGAGAACCCACTATGATGATGGAAAACTTCATCCTTTACATAATCGTATTCTTGTATGGCATTGTCATTGGAAGTTTTCTCAATGTGTGCATATACCGGATGCCAAAGGAGGAAAGTATTGTCACAGTGGGTTCTCATTGTATGAGCTGCAATCATAAGCTTAGGTGGGTGGATTTATTTCCTTTGTTTAGCTGGTTGTTTCTGAAAGGGAAGTGCCGCTATTGCGGAGCAAAGATTTCTGTCCAATACCCATTGGTGGAAGCTGCCAATGGAATTTTGTATGTAATCCTTTTTGCAATATGCGGGTGGAATTTGGATAGTGTGATTTGGTGTATCCTGACATCAGTGCTTCTTGTAATTGCTGTTATCGATTTTCGCAACATGAAATTCCCTAGTGTGCTGGATGGTGTAGTCCTGGTAGTCGGAATTATCCATTTGTTATTGCATAAAGAACAGTGGATGTACTATGTGGCAGGTTTTTTGTTTATGGGATTGTTTTTGCTCTTGTGTGCGCTATTGTTCAAAAAAATTACTGGAAAAGCCGGTCTTGGTTATGGGGATATAGAATTGATGGCCTGTGCTGGGCTTTGTATTGGTTGGGGGCATGCATTACTGGCATTGATTCTTGCTTGTCTCTTGGGATGTGTGATTCAGGGAATTATTATGGCAGTTACGAAGAAGGGTGGAAGATTCCCGTTAGTTCCGTATCTTGCAACGGGAATTTATGTTGTCATACTATGGGGTGATACCCTGCTAAACTGGTATGTTCAAACTTTTATTTATTAAGAACTTTACCATTCTTAGAGCATTTCAAAAGGAAATGTTGTGAAAATGGTAAAGAAGGTATTATAGGAGGATGTAATAGATGGCAAAAAAGGTGATTGTTGTACGAATCGGAACCAGTGAGGTGCAGATTGTACATATGGAAGATACCAACTCTTATCCTACTGTCTATGGATGTGTGCGTTTCCCTACACCGGAAAATGCAGTAAAAGATGGGTTTATAGCAGATGTTTCAGAATTGGCTGTTCGTATCCGTAAGGCATGTGCGGATAAGGGGATTCGGACGAAGGATGTTATTTTTACAGTGGCATCCGGCAAGATTGCCAGCCGTGAGATGAGTATTCCGATGGTAAAGAAGAAGGCGAAGATTCACCCTCTTGTGATGGCAAAGGTGCCGGATCTTTTTCCTATCGATGCCGAAAAGTATATTTTTTCCTATGTAACGCAGGGAAAGCCTCATGAAGATGGTGAGGATGGCATGGTACAGGATGTGATGGTGTTTGCTGCTCCATCCGAATTGATTGATTCTTACTATACGCTGGCGGATGCAGCAGGATTGCGTATTGTGTCCATAGAGGCAGATGGAAATGCTGTTTTTCAGGTAATGCGTCAGCAGGTTAAAAGTAGCAAGGGTGTATCCATGTCAGTTCAGATTAATCAGTCGGCTACATTAGTAAACATAATCAGTGACGACAAGCTTCTTTTGCAGCGCGTTGTGCCATATGGAATTAATGTTTTTACGGAAGTTTTGATACAAGAACCGGCATTCCAGGTGCAGACAGAAGAGGATGCCTATACGCTGCTGAAGAGGAACCGTGTTATTTTACACAATCTGAACTTGGCTAATCCGGAAAATAATCCGTCTCTTGAAAAGCGGATTGAAGTGACAGACAATGCTTCTTTTCTGATTGGTAATATTGGCCGGGTAATTGAATATTACAATTCCAAATATAAGGATCGTCCCATTGAAGAAATAATTTGTATGGGGCAGGGATGTGCCGTGGCTGGAATCCACGAACTGCTTTCCAATGAATTGGGAATACCAACCCATACGCCGAGTGAACTGGCTGGGGTACGCTTTAATCGAAGAGTTAATATTAATGCTTATATTCTGCAGTATGTCAATTGTTTTGGTGCAGTGTATAATCCCGTGAATTTTGTGGCAAAGTCTATTGCTCTTCGCGAAGAAAAGAAAGGCTCTCTTACTGGATCGGTGATTGCTTTTGGCGGGTTTATTTGTCTGAGCTTATTGCTTGCAGGATTTTCGATTTTCCAGTTGTTTCAGTCTCGGTCAGACAATGCGACATGGACCAATCGATGCGAAGCTATGAGTCCGATTCAGAATGAGTATGAATCTTTGTTGGAGATTGAGGTAAACCGGAAGATGATAGATGTTGTAGATCTTATTCCAAAAACCAACAACAATCGTTTTCATGATTTACTTAAGAAGATTGAAGCTCAGTGCCCGAATACTTTTAATATTCAAAGTTTTTCCAGCGATGAAGACAAGGTGACGGTAAATGCTGTGAGTACGGATAAATTGCTTTCGATTTCTGCCTTACAGATTCAGTTGAATAAAGTGGATGGAATCCGAAATGTAAAGATTGACTCAATCACTGAGACAAATGAGGCCATGACAAAGCGAAAACAATATTCTTATACGATTACATTTGACTATACGGCGTTGACAGATGCCAATGAAAAGGCATCTGAACTTACCGGCAATCAGACTGAATAGAGAGTGGGTGATAATTGATGAGAAAAGGATTGACGACAGGCCAAAAACGGCTGATACTGATTTTAGCAGGATTTTTGATTTTGCTTGGGACATTTTTCTTTGTTTTTCAGAAGAATCAAGAGAAAATAAAAAAATTGGACTCTGATACGAATGAGAAAAAGAGTCAGGTGGAGTATCTGAGTAATTTGCAAATTCTTGTCAACGAGATGAAACAGACAACGGAGAAAGCGCAACAGGAGACGTTGACAAACACGCAAAAATATCCATGTAAGATGACACAGCAGAAAGCAATTAGCAATATTTATAACTTGTCCGTTGCCGGTGGTGTTCGTCTTCGTGCAATTCGTCCAACGGCGGAAAGAACGTTCTACAAAGATGGAAAGTTTACGCAACTTTCCGACGAGGAGAATTCTGAGGAGACAGAGGGAGAGGATACAGAGCTTTCCGAGGTTGAAAAAAAGCCGGAACAAAAGGTTTCAGTAATGGAGATGGTAGGAAAGGTTAGTAGCTATGAGGTTGAACTGACAGGGACGAGAAAACAGATTTTGAAGGCGTTTGATTGGGTTTCCGGGAACAGGGAACCAATGTCCATATCGGCTATCAATCTTACTTTTGATAACAGTACCGGTAAGCTGACGGGAACCATTGCATTGAATTTCTTCAGCTTGAATGGTAATGGAAAACCATATGTGGAACCGGATATATCGAGTATTGTATTGGGAAATAAAGATGTATTTGGAACCTTTAAGAAATAGTTTAGAAGAGTGTGAAGGGAAGTGAGGATATGAGAAGACAATCTCAAGGGTTTTCGTTGATTGAAATTTTGATTGCGATTGCCGTGCTTGGCGTTGTTTCTATGGCCTTACTTTCCTTTTTTTCAGGTGCAAACTTTTATTCCTCTTCGGGAAAGGATACACAGAAAGCAGATATGGCAGGCCAGTCTGTGGTAGAAGAAATGAATGCTTGCAGTACTTTTGAAGACATTGAGACCAAATTGATTGCTGCAACAGGAAGTGCATGGAAACTGGAGACACAGGAGACCAAGAAAAGTATATTGCGCAAAAATTTGACTGTGGATGGCACGGACTATCAGGCGAGAGTTACGCTTGACTATGAATATTCCACAAAGAATGTCGATGGGGATGATACAACTTCTAAGTTTAACAATTACAGTCAACCGGAATTAAATGAAATTTATTCACCTCACAATGTTGTTTTGGCAGAGACGGATCAATTTTCCACAGCAGTAAGTCATTTTTATTATCAGGATACCGGTGTGACCAAGAGTGCAATCGAAAGTGCCATAACGAGAGATCTTGTGGTGGATATATCCAGGGATTCGGAACAGCCGGAAATATATCGCGTGAAGGCGTCTTATCAATATACATATAATGGTCAGAATTTTTCGGTTACCATAAAGGAAGGAAAGATAGAAGCGGAATCGCTGGAAAAGGTATATATTTTGTATAACTTATTGCGAGAAGATGTTTTGAAAGAACCAGTTGCTGTTCATTTGGATGGATTGTCCATGGAGGAGGCAAAGAAAATTACACTCTATTTCATTTGTCAAAAAGGAGTGTCAAAACCTCCGGTTAATTATCAGTTGGATATTACGGGAAGCGGAAATTTCTTACAGCTTGGTTATGCTACAAACGGAGCATCTGCTCCAGCGGTTTCTTCTCAGAATGACATTGTAAACCATAAGACGAAAAAGCGTATTGCAACAGTTACAGTAGATATTTATGATCGAGCAGAGACGGACTATACCGAGGATAATCGGATTGTCAGACTGCAAACATCGAAGGGAGCATGAGTATGATTCAGAGGATGAAAAAATACATAATGCATACCAGTAGAGAAGGGTCTTCATTGATTACCGTAATCATTGGAGTTCTTTTTCTTGCGGCGATAGGTACGATTCTTTTGACGATAGCCAGCAACTATTTGATTGCGGTGAATGTAGACCACAATTCTTCCGACAATTTTTATCAAACCGAGGGAATTTTGGAAGAGGTAAGAACCGGACTTTTAGAATATGCTGGTGATTCCGGCGAGACGGCGTACAAGGATGTGGTGGAAAATTATACGAAGACGAAAGAAAACATGAGGGAAACCTTTTCAAAAAATTATTTGAGTTTGCTGGCTGGAAAACTTACGGGTTACTCGTACAATTGGGATGATTCAAAGCTGGGGACATTGCAGACATGTGATTTGAATCTTCTGAAAAAATTAACAAAGGTTCCCGATGCCGTGACAACGAAAAAAGGTAC
Source organism: Eubacterium sp. (assembly GCA_022767895.1). Classification (GTDB taxonomy): domain Bacteria; phylum Bacillota; class Clostridia; order Lachnospirales; family Lachnospiraceae; genus Eubacterium_F. Next base: position 7,046 of record JALENH010000292.1, on the reverse strand, counting down.
GGATTTGGAATTTGTAATTAATAAGGATCTTAATAAGGGATATTCGTTAACATTGAAGAATTTGATGATTGATTACACCGATGAAACGGACTATCGGTCTTCCATTCAGGCGGATATTTGTATGTATGTCCCTGACTATAAGTTTGAAGGGGATTCCACATTAGAGGAAGTGAAAGACTATATTGTTATCTCGGATGACACATTGACGATAACGGGAAATGACAACACCACGGGAGCTACTTTCCGTGGCAATGTGTATACCGGAAACAAAGATAAGGGTATTGAGGTTCAGAGTCAGAATGCGGCGAAATTTTACAGTCCCACCATTATCAGCCGGGGAAGTTTGGATATTCTGGGAGGTTCCCATGTGAATGTGCAAGGTGAAAAGGATGCGGGGAATTTGTGGTTGCAAAATATTCGTTTGAAATCGCAGGGGGTTAATGATGAGTCAACCTTACAAACGACCCTGGATTTAAATGCAAACGCCTATATCGCCAATGATTTGGACATTGAGGCCAACAACTCTGTGGTGACTTTGTCTGGGAAGTATTATGGATACAGTTATAACGAGGAAAATACGTCATCGACTTCGGTGGCACGTTCTGATTACAGTAGTGCTATACTAATCAACGGGATGAACACAACGCTGAAGGCGAAAAATCTAGATAAACTGATTCTTGCCGGACGAACATTTGTCTCCAGGAATGACAAAGATGGGAAGGCTCAAATATCTGATATTATGATGGGCGAATCTATTGCCGTCAAGAGTAATCAGCTGGCTTATCTTTTGCCGACTGAATATATCGTGGGAGATGGTGCAACGGAAAGTCATAATCCGGTTATGAGGGACGAAATAGTCACGATTGACAAGGAGGGGCTTCTGAATTCAGAAATTGGAAAGTATCTGGATACCAATGAGCCGTACACGGCGAACTATAGTAATTCCGGTGGTTATGTATTCTATTATCTCAAATTTAAGGATGAGAAGAGTGCCAATGAGTATTTTAAAAATTACTATCAGGGTTCTCAGGAAGAGGATGGAAGTTCATTTTCAAACAAAGAGCAGTTGGATGACAAGGCAAAGGCATATATTTCCACGGTAGATGATACCAATATGAAGTTTTCCTCTGAACTGTTCCTGATAGCAGGAAATGTTGTTCATAATTATTATGCAACCGGAGGGTCCAGCATTCAGTCGGATAACTATTTTGATAATGCAGGAAAGCCCAAAAATGAACTACTGACAGATGGCAAGAAGCAGGGGCAGGATTATGTTGGATATCAGTTGACACTACTGGCATCCGGCAGTACGGGAAGCATGAGGCTGCCGGAGAATGCAGATGCACTGGTTGCCGGGCGGATTATTGATTTTAGCAAGCTTGGTTCAACTCTTAACAAGCTGGATGAGAAGACTGGTGCTAGGATTTATGCAACGCCTGGTGATTATGTGGTGGATGGTTCCATGAAAAAGGGTATTATTATCGCCGGTGGTGATGTAGAAGTTCAGAGTGATTTCCAGGGACTTATATTGGCGAAAGGGAAAGTTACCACAACAAGAAGTAATTTGAATTTGAAATCAGATATGGTTTTGGTGGGAAAACTTTTGGAGTTCGCTAAGAGTGATAAGGAACTGAGAGATCTTTTCTACGGACTGAATGGAAGCAACATACAGAATCCGACGGATATGTCAAAGTGTATTTCCTATCAGAACTGGCAGAAAAATTCCTATTAAACGGAATAGAAATATGAGTAAAGGAGGCGACTGGAATGCGAGTTAGAAACTCGGAGAGAGAGGGGTTTTCGTTAATTGAGTTAGTGATTGTCATTGCTATTCTGGCAATTCTCACGGGCGGGATAGCGCTTTCCTACAATCTGGTCCGGTCAGCCGACACAAAGGGAACAGCCTATGATATTGACAGCAATTTGACGAATTTCAAATCCAGAAGTATGGGAAGTAATAAACAGATATATATGCATTTGTACCGGTATTCCGGAGATATTTATGTGGATTATACAGAGGAGGAAAGTTACACGCCGGCAGGTGCCGGAGAAATGATTGGGGATTCCGAGGTGACGGTATCTTGCGACGCAACAGTCATGGCAGATGGCAGTGTTACAACCATTGCAATTCAGAAAAAGGACGGTGCTTTTGTGAAAGGACCGAAAGAAATCAAGGTGTCAGACGGAGACAGTTCATCTTATGTGGTGTATTTGATTAAGGACACCGGGAAGCATTATGTGGAGGAGAAATAAGGGAAATGGCACGATTGGTGGTGATATGGTGATAAAAAAAGCGAGAAATGGATATTCACTTATGGAGCTGATGATTGCGATTGCAATTTCATCCTTTGTTCTTATAGGCATTATTGGTTTGATAGGATTTGGAACGAAGAATATGCATCTTACTCAGGCACAGGTAGATTTGCAAAATCAGGCAAAAGATGCTACCAACCATATATCTACCTATGTGATGGAAGGGAATTCTGTTTTGTGGAATGAAGCTTCCAAAACGCTCACGGTAACAAAGCAGAAGATTGGTACCAATAATCTACCGGAGGATTTTGAATGGTCGTACTATTGGAAGAAGGATGATGGTATCTATTTTGCCAAGGGGACGCCGTCAGAACCTGCTGATCTGACTGCTGACAAGAAACATTTGCTGTTAGATAAAGTGACGGATTTTACATGTGAGGAAAAGAAAAATGAGGATAGTGGAAAAAAGTATCTTCATATCACTTTGAAACTTGCCGATGAAGATATTGCAGAGTTTGAGTGCAGTAAGGATATTATGATGAGAAACCAGTAAAGGAGGCGATTGCAATGAGAAAAAAAGGGTTGAAAAAATGGATTGTATCATCCGCTGTGACAGTGGTTCTTGCTCTTGCAGTTGTTGTTTGCTGGAAAACGGATGTTTTTGGGAAATTTGTTCCTCAGGAGCCTTACGTAAAAGGGGAGCCTAAGGTTTTTACAGAGGACATCATGACGGTTACGGATGCCGGTAGAAACTGGATAGGTGAAATGGGAACCGGGGCAGAGCCATGCGCAGAGGAGGTTCCTACCTGTGAAGGAAAAAAAGGAAGTGAAACCAATCCTTTTGTAATATTGGAGATTGTTGCCAACCAGTGCGATCAACAGATCCCTTATCTGGCCGCTGAGGATGATTCAACAGAACCATTGGATATGTTGCAATATGGAATCCAGTTGGCGGAGGAAAATGGTAAAAGATATATTCCCAATACAGATAAGACAATGAGCAATGACAACTTACAAAAGCTGGGGCAGTGGTTTTGTAACTATCAGTATTCTGTTTATAAAATTGGTAGTGGAAAAGAAAAGGAGAATATGACTTATGCCAATGTAGGGAAGTTATATTCTTTGAAGTTTACAGATAATGAATTGAAGCAGTTTGGCATTGATGCCACAGAGTTCAAAGACAGTTTTGATGGGATATTTCAGCAGAAGGACAATTGGGGCTATTGTGATGTGGCTTCTTTGTCAAAGAAATACAATGTAGAAAAGTATAAAAAAGACGGAAAAAACTTGTTTGATGAAGACGCGAAAGGAAAAGCGATTCGTGATATTGCGTTAAAGGACAATAATAACTGGAATTGTTCCTATGAGAAAAAGAAAGTCCAAGATGCAGAACAAGAAGAATATACCGATGGATATCTTGTTGCGGTAGAACCGGGACAAGGTGAGTTTGCCATAGAAAGTATTCAGACGGATTATAATCCGGAGCGTTGGACTTGGAATTTGGTGAAAACCGGGACAAACAAAGATCGTTGGATTTATGTTAAGGATGAGAGCGAGATTTCGGAAGAGTGGGTGGCAAAGCATGAATCCAGTTATGTTGCAAAGGATCATTTTAAAAATGTTAATTGTGACAATCCGATTTATCACGCATCTTCCGGCTCTCTTTGCTCCGATATGGCAGAAGATTCAAGAGTAACCGGTCTGTATATGGATATAGCGGAACAGAAAGTTGTAACCTGTCGTTATGTGAAGCGAGAGGCGCAGTATGAAAATCAATATTCCTTTGAGTATTATGGTTTGTACAACAAGAATATTATAAAGAGACAGTTATTCCATTTTAATACGCAGGAAGAGTATGATAACTTTCATATGAAAGTAATCACGATGACCCCTTCGGAGCTGAATGCCATTGCCAAGAAGGATACAAAGGAGAAGGTCGACTTGATAGAGCGGGCAGATATGTTCTATCTTGGCGGGTATGACATGGATACCAACAATATTTCCAATGTGTATGATTTGTATTACAAATATGTAAAGGGACAAGAAGATTATGACATTTCCAATCTAAAATCCTTCCGTGAGGAAGATTTGGAGTGGGCACTTTGCTATAAAATTATTTATCGTCTGTGCAATAACAAGAACTTACCATTGATGATGACACAGACTATCGGTAAACTTTTGGATGAAGGTGATGCCACGGTAAAGATGTATCAGAATGAAACCTATCCGGCAGTAGATCGAAAAGGAACATTGTGTAATATTGCCAAATTGTATATTATTGCCAGTCAGTTTGACTTGACGGCAAAAAAAGAAGAGGATGATAGCTTTGTTCAAACTTTTTATGATGATTATTTGAATCGTCTGCAGTACATTTCTCTCGATGATAAGGCGGTGTCAGATCAAGCATCAACCCCTGCCAGGGAGACAGGGTATTTTCAACGTTCAAAGGTTGCTTTGGGCGTATCTGAGGAGGAACAGAAGAAGGCTTACTATTTGTGGAATATGCTCACCTTTTTGCCGGAGCAGTTACAATACATTTTCTTTAATCAAGAGCAGATTACTGTAAATGATGATATTAAGAAACAGTTTGTTTCCTATGGATTCACAAAGAGTTTTCTGTCTTCGGTAGGTAGTACCCCGGATAAGATTTTTTCAGAAGGGAAGCAGGCTACACATCAGGATGGAAGTAACGGTAAGGTGGGAAATGTTGCCATTCCTCATAACAATGGTGCTCCAGAGTATTCCACCTTATTAGGTAATACAGAGTCAGCTGGATTCTTTAACACAGCTATGGACGTGGCTTATCAGATTATGAACAACCGTCCGGAAACAATAAACAATCAGGTTGTGAAAGTGATAAAGCAGAAGAAAGAATATGTAAAGATGTCTGATAATGCTATATTGCTAGACTATACGTCAGGCCGCTCCTACGGAGATAAAAAATCTTTTGTGAAAGTACAGATTCATACGAACAACAATGGAGAAAATGGTCTTGTTACAAAGATTACCTTGAAGAACAGCGATGGAGAAACAGCACCGGTAAATAGTGCATTACAGTTGTTTACTTCTAAGAATTATGATACGGAGTGCAGTAAAGATACCTATGGTTCCTATTCTGGCTATGTCATACCAAGTACCGATACACTTGTTGCCTTTATGCCGTATTCTTTGCAACAGTGGGCGGATGGATACAATATCATTGAAGTTGAAACGGTAGGTCGGATTTATAGTGAAAAGAAGGAAAAGATTATTTCCGGTAACCCGGTAACGACAGAAATTGATATCGGTGAGCGCACTTTGTTTAATTTGGAATAGATTCTTTGGAGGTTACGATGCAAAGTATAAAAGAAATCAAGTGCCTGTTTGAACATACGGAAAAAGAGCAGTGGAATGCTCTTTTTTCGCAATATAGGGAAGATGAACGGGCAGGGGTACAAAAGATAATTGCACAATATGAAAAGAAACTGGCCGCACATACCAGAGAGCAGGAACGGCTTTATAAGATGCTGGAATTCGAGAGAAAATATGGAGCGGACTTTCATTGTATCTGTGGGATTGACGAAGCCGGACGCGGGCCTTTTGCCGGACCGGTAGTGGCAGGAGCTGTTGTTTTGCCAGAGAGCCTGATGATTGAAGGACTCAATGATTCCAAAAAAGTCAGTCCGAAAAAGCGAGAGGAGCTTTACGAGGAAATCAAGGAGAAAGCCATAAGTTATGGAATAGGCATGAGTTCTCCCGGCAGAATCGATGAGATTAATATTTTGCAGGCAACTTATGAAGCAATGTGTCACGCGGTGGAAGATTTGGATGTGGTGCCGGATTTGCTTCTTAATGATGCTGTGACAATTCCTCAGATTCCCATTCGCCAGGTGGGAATTGTGAAGGGGGATGGGAGAAGTTTATCCATTGCTGCGGCAAGCATTATGGCAAAGGTTACCCGTGACCGTATTATGGTGGAATATGCAGAACTCTATCCAGAGTATGGTTTTGAAAAGAATAAAGGGTATGGTTCGGAGGAACACCGGGCGGCACTGAAACAGTATGGTCCTTGTCCGATTCACAGACATACCTTTATTCATAACTGGATATCCGCGTAATCATATGGGAAGATAGATGACAGAAAGGAGGGATGTTAGCCATGGCACAAAAGGAAGAGAAGAAAACAGCTGTCGCCTTGGAGTATGCACCGGGAGATCAGGCACCAAAAGTCATTGCCAGTGGTCAGGGACGTCTGGCAGAAAAGATTATTGACGTGGCGAAGGAAGCGGATGTTCCTGTCCACAAGGATGCCAAGCTGGCACGTTCGCTTTCTGTTTTGGATATTGGTGAGTACATACCTCCGGAGTTGTATTCGATTGTGGCAGAAGTGTTGGTCTTTGTGGATAGCATGGATCGGATCCAGAGCAAGGTAAAAGGAGAGAAGTAAATATTGTGTTTTTGGCGTCAAACGACACAAAATGGCCACATATTGGCGTAATACGCCACAAAATCTCCCTTTTTCACAAAAATACACCCTTGAATTTTGTCTATTACTACCAATTGATTTCTTTCTGCTCCAGTGTTACAATGGGTCTCACCTCGAGGAAAATATGGCACGACGGTGCGTCAGAGGAGGCTGACAAGAGGTGGGGCAGAAAGACAGAGCAGAGAAATATCTGGAGAATTACAATGATGTCTTTGCGGATCTTTTCAATGTGCTTCTGTTCAAAAAGAAGTGGATTCGTGAAGAGAAACTCCGGTCACTGGATACAGAGAGCCTATACAAAACAGTGGACGGTTCTCTGGGATTGCAG
>JALENH010000285.1 GCA_022767895.1 Eubacterium sp. | reverse complement strand
CCAATCTTTAATATTCTTCGCAGTTCTGTACCATAAATACGGCACTGCTTTCTGGAAAAGGAGATAGGAAGATTTTGTCTTCGCAGTACAATAAGCGAAATAACGACAGATACAAACTGGGCTGCCACTGTGGCAATGCGTAATTATAACTATTTTTTCTTTTTTTCATCATATCATACCTGTTTGTTGACTGCAAATTGTGTCGAAGTAGTATCGTTTTTTACAATACAATGCATTTTGTTTATGATATGGTTATAACAGAACAAACAAAACAGTCAAAGATGCCTGTACGAAATGTATGGGCATTTTTGTTTTAGAGGGAGGTTGGAATATATGGAGAACAGAATTGCGGAGCACCCCATTCTTGGTGTTCAGGAAAAAGGAAGAACAGTTACTTTTACCTATGATGGCAAGGAACTGACCGGGTGTGAGGGGGAACCTATTGCGTCGGCTTTAAAAGCGGCGGGAGTCATGGTTCATCGGTATACAAAGAAAGAACATAAGCCGAGGGGGATTTTTTGTGCCATCGGAAGATGTACAGATTGTGTCATGGTGGTGAATGGTCAGCCCAATGTAAGAACCTGTGTAACTCCTTTGAAAGAGGGAATGAAAGTTCAGACACAGTATGGCGTTTCGGAAAAGCCATTTGAGGAGAAGTAATGGAGCGGAAAGGAGGCATGAATTATGAAACGATACGATTTGATTATAGTAGGAGCGGGACCTTCAGGATTATCAGCGGCCATTGAGGCGGCCAAAAGAGGCATGGAAGTCATAGTCTTTGATGAAAATGAAAAACCTGGTGGTCAGCTTTTTAAACAGATTCACAAATTTTTTGGATCCAAAGAACATAAAGCCAAGATTCGGGGATTTAAAATTGGTGAGGAGCTTTTAAAAGAGGCAGCAGAGGCTGGTGTACAGGTGATGCTGAATGCCACTGTTGTGGGAATGTATCAGGATAAGGAAGTTGTGGTAAAAATCGGTGAGAGTGTGACCCACTATAAAGGGGACGCAATCTTAGTTGCTACCGGGGCATCAGAAAATATGGTAACGTTTGACGGATGGACCTTGCCGGGAGTTATTGGTGCAGGGGCAGCCCAGACGATGATGAATCTTCATGGGATCCGTCCGGGAAAGAAAATACTCATGCTTGGTTCCGGCAATGTGGGACTGGTGGTAAGTTTCCAATTGAAACAGTGTGGTTGTGACGTGGTTGCTTTGGTGGATGCGGCTCCCCGGATTGGTGGATACGGTGTTCATGCAGCTAAAGTAGCAAGAACCGGCGTGCCTTTTTACCTCTCTCACACCATTGTAAAGGCAGAGGGAGAGGATTGTGTCACGGGAGTTACCATCGCCGAGGTGGATAATCATTTCCAGTTCATTTCAGGAACAGAGAAACATTTTGATGTCGATACGATATGTCTTGCAGTGGGATTGTCGCCGATGTCCCAGCTCTTAAAAATGGCAGGCTGTAAGATGGAAGATAATCCGAAAAAGGGCGGACAGGTTCCTTGCTGTGATGAATTTGGTGAGACGTCAATACCGGGAATTTTTGTTGCAGGGGATGTTTCCGGTATTGAGGAAGCAAGTTCGGCGATGATTGAAGGAAGGATTGCAGGAATTTCAGCCGCTTACTATCTTGGCTATATCGGGAAAGAGGAGCGGGATGACAATTATAAAGAACTTACCGCTGCATTAGAGGGACTGCGTCAGGGAATGTTCGCACCAAAGAATCGTGGTAAGCTCATTGAGAAAACGGACGAGGGGATTGACGTGTCCATGAATCTTCTTCAGAAGGGATATCTCACGGACGATGAAATAGAGAAATATCCGGGGGTCACCCATCGGGACGGCGTTCATCCTGTCATGGAATGTTCTCAGAATATCCCGTGTAATCCCTGCCAGGATGCCTGTCCGAAGCATTGTATCAAGATTGGAAACAACATTACGGCACTACCGGCAGTGGATGAAACGGTAGCGTGTGTAGGCTGTGGCATGTGCGTGGCAGCTTGTTCCGGTCAGGCCATTTTCCTTGTAAATGAAGAATATGAAGAAGGATATGGAACGGTTACCATTCCTTATGAAATGATGCCTTTGCCGGAAAAGGGTGATGTAGGTGTGGGCCTGAGTCGGAGTGGTGAACCCATTTGCGAGGCGGAAGTGTTGGAGGTGCGTACGTCACCGGCCTTTGATCATACCAATCTTCTCACGATGAAAGTTCCGGCAGATATGGTGATGAAGGCAAGATTTTATCAGGTAAAGAAAAGGAGTGGTGTGAATGAGTAGTTTGGAGGATAGAACAAGAGATTTGGGACCTTTCGTCTCGGCACAGGATGATGACATGATAATCTGCCGGTGTGAAGAGGTGACCAAAGGGGAAATTAGAAAGGCAGTGCATGAAGGCTTGTTTACCATTAATGAAATTCGGCGATATTTGAGAACCGGAATGGGATTGTGTCAGGGACAGACCTGTGGAAAACTTGTAAAAGGTATTGTGGCCAGAGAACTGGGTATATCTCCCGCAGAGCTGGAACCAGCCACTTCAAGAGCGCCAATGCGCCCGACGGAAATGAGAATTTTTGCGAAGGAAGAGGAGGTGACAGATTATGAGTAAGAATGCGGAAGTAATCATCATAGGAAGCGGTGTGATAGGATGTGCCGCGGCCTACTATCTTGTCAAACAGGGAGTGTCTGTTATTGTTTTGGAGAAAACGGATAACATCGGCAATGGAGCCTCCAGTCGTAATGGAGGCGGAGTACGCCAGTCCGGCAGAGATCCGAGAGAATTGCCTTTGGCAATGTATGGAATCCAACATATATGGCCCTCTTTGTCAGAGGAACTGGGGGTTGACGTAGAGTATTGCAAAGAAGGAAATCTTCGACTCGGTAAGACAAAACGGCATTTGGAAATCCTTCAAGGACTGACAGATCGGGCAACAGCCTGTGGCCTGGACGTAAAAATGATTGATGGCAGAGAGGTGCGGGAAATCAATCCGTATCTTACCGATGAAGTGATTGGAGCCAGTTGGTGTCCGACAGACGGTCATGCCAATCCTCTGAAGACAACTCTTGGATATTATATGAATGCCAGACGGCTTGGAGCCCGGTTCTATACGGGAGAAGAGGTGGTCGAGATTCGGAAAATCAGAGGAAAGGCGAGACAGGTTATCACGCAGAAGAATGTGTATGAAGGCGAAAACATTATTGTCGCCTGCGGATACGAAAGCCGTGCTATTACAGCAACTGTAGGAATCGATATTCCGATGCGAAAAGAGCTTATAGAGGCGCTGGTGACGGAGGCAGAACCCAAAATGTTTGGTCAGATGCTAGGAACGGCAGATGCTGATTTTTATGGCCATCAGACCAATCACGGTTCCTTTGTTTTCGGTGGGGCCAGTGGTTATGAGGATGTGAATAAAGACAATGGTATGCAGATGACTTCCAGTATCACGGCGCCTTGTATTTGCCGGGGCATTATGAAATATATCCCCAAACTGGAGCATGCAAAGATTGTAAGGACCTGGGCCGGTTATGAAGATATTTGCAGCGACGGCGTACCGGTAATCAGCAAGATCGATGAAGTGCCGGGATTGATTGTAGCATGTGCTTTTACCGGTCATGGATTTGGGATAGCTCCCATTGTTGGAACTTTGCTTTCAGAACTTGCTACGGATCAGGAAACAACGCTGGATTTAAGTGCTCTGCGATATGATCGCTTCAAAGCAGCGATTTGACATTGAAAGATAGAACGAATTATGTTATACTGTGCATTGACAAAGGTGTCATTAGCAGGAGGTTAATGATGCCTTTTCTCTTTTTCAAAGCACAGCAGGCATGAGAAAAGGAGGAATTGTGATGGATACGGAGATTAAATTTTTGTACCTGAGTGAACTGGATATGATAAAGGCCGGTGTGAAGGATATGGACGCCTGTGTGGAGTCCATGGAAAATCTTCTTCTGACCTTGAATCAGGGGGATTATGTGATGGGGGGAAAAAACCACAACTCCCATGGATGTATGGTGACTTTCCCGGATGAGCCCGAATTTGAAGGAATGCCGAAGAATGCAGAGGACAGGCGGTTTATGGCGATGCCGGCCTATCTGGGAGGTCGCTATCAGATGGCAGGCATGAAGTGGTATGGTTCCAATGTGGAAAATAAGAAGAAGGGTCTGCCCCGATCCATTTTAATGATGATGCTGAATGATAAAGACACGGGGGCGCCTCTTGCTATGATGTCTGCCAATCTATTGAGTTCATACCGCACCGGAGGAATTCCTGGCGTGGGTTGTAAGTTTCTGGCAAGGGAAGATGCCAAAACAGCGGCAATTATTGGTCCGGGTGTGATGGGGAAAACATCCCTGCGTGCATTTGTCAGTGTGAGGCCGGGAATTGATACTGTTAAAATAAAAGGAAGAGGTCAGCGTTCTTTGGATTCATTTGTAGAATTTGTCAGAGAAGAATGTCCGGGCATCAAAAATATAGTAATCTGTGATACTATTGAGGAAGCTGTGAGAGACAGTGATATCATAAGTATGACTACCACCGTCAGTGACAAGGAATCTGAATTTCCCTACATTGACAGAGAGTGGATTAAAAAGGGAGCATTTATCAGTATGCCGTCAGCAGCACGATTTGATGAAGATTTTCTTGTGTCCGGATGCAAAAAAGTGGTAGATAACTATATGTTGTATGAGGCGTGGGAAGAAGAATATCCTTATCCCACATATGATCAGGTACAGATTGTAGGAAGTAAATTTACAGATTTGAAACATGTAGGGAAAATAACAAGAGAAGATATTATTGACATTGCTGATGTCATTACCGGCAAGTGCTCGGGAAGAGAAGATGAGGATGAGATCATTATCTATTCTGTGGGAGGAATGCCGGTGGAAGACATAGCCTGGGGAGCAACCGTTTACCGCAGGGCATTGGAACAGGGCATCGGCATAGAACTGCCATTATGGGAGAAACCAGAAATGGCATAGGAGTGATGTTCATGAAAAAGGCCAGTGAAAAAAATATGACACCTATGCAGCCATATTTGAGACTGCATACACAAAATTATCAGCGGATTTTTTCTGGAGAAGCCGGTATTTCCCATTTTTATGAGTTTACGATGAAAACGGGAAAACAAGAGGCACTTCAGGCTGTTCCGGATGGAAGTGTAGATCTTCTGTTTAGTATCGGTGAAAGGGATGTACACACGTATATTGGTGGAACGGTGTTGAAGGTGAAGAACTGGCCTATGGAGGCTGACCGGCTTTATTTTGGAGTCAGGTTTCAACCTGGAAGGTGTAAACTGCCGAAGGATCTTTCAATACAGGATGTAGTAAACAATGATTTGGAAATTCAGGGAGATTGTTATGGAAATGATCTCTTGTCACGTCTCTGGGAGGAGCAGAATTTGGATGGGCGGGCACGTATTTTTACGGAAAGTTATCAAAATACGATGAAGGACCTGAACTCATTAGAGGCAGGCCAGCCACTGGAGAAATATATTTGTAACCGAATCTATGAGACGAAAGGGAATATTAGTATCCGGGATCTTTCGGAAGAAATGGGATATTCGGAGTGTTATATACGCCGTTCGTTTGGAAAGGTGCATGGGATCTCGCCGAAATTGTTTGAGAAGTTTGTCCGTTTTCAAAATGCAATTGAACGAATGGACATACTCTTGAGCAAGAAAGGGCGGATTTCCTTTGATGAGTTGGCACTTGCCTGTGGTTATTATGACCAGTCACACATGATTAAAGAGTTCAAGACTTTTTGCGGTGTGACACCGGAAGCTTATACAAAGATGATGAAAGGCGGCGTTTGAGAAAAGGAGGCGGCTAAAATGGAGAATAAAAAACTGGGTTTGGGTAGTGTAGTATCGATATCGGTAGGACTGGTAATTGCCACAAGTTGTCTGGTTTCATTGGGACAGGGCTCTGGCACGTTGGGAGTTCCGTTCATAGGAGCAATGATTATTGCCTGTCTGTTGAACATGACTACGGTGGCATCCCTTTCTGAGCTGAATGGCTTGATGCCCAATACAACAGGTGGGCTTGCTCAATATACGCTGGCATGCATGGGGCCATTCCCGACGATGATTTCGATGGTGGGCGGATATCTTATCTGCAATATTTTATCCTGTGGTGTGGAAGCGTCTATTTTTGCCTATGCCATGGCGGAGACGCTAGATTTGCCCATACCAAGTATTGGTTATACAATCATTATGACATTGATTGTCATGGTGGCAAATCTTTTTGGCGTTGATATGTTTGCTAAAATTCAGGATTTGGTAGCTTTTCTGCTGGTTGGCTCTATGGTAGTGATGGGTATTATTGGAGCTTTTCAGCTGGGAACTGGTGATGTGGTTTCACAGCCGCTCAGTATGTCAACGGACTTTTCTGATATTGTTTCTATGACAGCTGTGGCGTTCTGGCTGTTTATTGGAGCCGAGTACGTCATCCCGGTATCAAAGGATGTAAAAAATGCCAAAAGAAATGTACCTCTCGGTATGATCATCGGCTTAGCTTTGATTTGTCTTGTTCAGTCCGTTATGGTATTCGGCTTCCATAATTACACTCCATGGGGTGAACTTACCAAATCAGCAGCTCCGCACCTGCTGTATGGAGAGAACCTGCTTGGCACGGTAGGAAAATACTGGATGACCCTGGTGGCAGCCCTGGCAGTAATCAGCACACAGAACTCGACGGTAAATGGCCTTTCCAGTATTTGTCAGGGCATGGCAAAAATGAATATGATGCCTCAGTTATTTGCAAAGACCAATAAGAAAAAAGTACCTTTCTTTGGTATTATTTTTGTCAGTGTTATGATTTTGGTATTTGCCTTTGCCAGTGACAGTTCTTCGGATGCAATATCGTTTTTGATATTGGCAGGTTCGGTATTCTGGATGATTTCTTACATTTTGGCACATATTGATGTGCTTATATTGAGAAGACGGCTGCCAAATGCACCTCGTTCTTTCAAAGTACCTTTCGGGTGGGTTCTTCCAATTATCGGAATTGCCGGGACTACTTATATGATTCTTAATATTTCTACCGATCCGGCAGAACGTCTGGCAATTTGGGGACTTACCGGAATTACTTTCTTAATACTGGCGATTTATTCTTTCTTTTGGATAAAATATAAAATGAGGATGCCAGTGTTTAAGAGTGTTCCGATGGAAGAAGTGATGGCAATGGAAAATGATCTTTATTACATAGTAAGAAAACAAAAGGGAATCTGGCGATGACAGATTCCCTTTTGCTATGGTATAATGTCCATATGAAACAATGGAAAAGGAGGGGTTCCATGAGAAGGAGTCTGCGAGGCAAAGTTACGTATCCATTATTAGTGGCATTGATTTTTACTATGGTTTCCGGGGTGGTACCACAGGCAAGTCAGGATATGCACGTGATGCAGCAAAAGGCTAAGGCTGCGGCAAAGACCGGTAGTGATCAGCAGGTGATTAAAAAGATTATGTCAGGAACTGATTGTATCGCTGCGCCGAAGGCGGCGGATGATGTGTATGGCTGGCAGGGAGACTGGATTTCCCTGGGAAAGAATAAATGGCGGGTGTTGGCACCGGTAACGGCGGAGTATAATTCTACACAGGAAAATGCAGAAGGAAAAGAGAAAATTTTGTTGCAGCGGGAAACGGTAGCAGGAAAAAGCACCATAAGTGATTATTCGGAGGCATCAGTGTTAGCCAAAGAATTGTCAGCAGGGGAGGAAAAGGCGGTCAGTGCCAGTGTGAAACAAGGCGAGAATTCGCTAAACGGAGGGAAATTATTTTTCTTAGATGAAGAGGAGGCTTCCAATACTTCCTATGGATATGGGAATAATAAAAGCCGGATTAGTAATATCCGGGAAAATGGGGAAAGCTGGTGGCTTCGTTCTTCTTCTGGTGGAAAGTCCAAATTTGTGGAGACGGATGGCAGAATTTCAGAGGGAGACGGGACGGAAAGCAAGGGGATTCGCCCTGCTATGACACTGGATACAGAACGGATTCTATTTGTCTCACCGACCCGGGATGATGTTTCTTTTTCTAAAAAAGAAGAACTGAGTCTGGTGGAAAACTATTTTGGAGTCGTAAGCGGCACGACATGGAAGCTTACACTGCAAGGTGTGGATGAGGAGGGGAATGAGGTTCCTTCTCTGGAGGCATCGGTGTCTTCGGGAACACTTGCACCGGGGAGAACGGTGACTTTGACCCACAAGGCGGCCAATATACTATCAGGGGCCACTCAGGTGACAGCTGCGATATGCAGCGAAAAGGAAGGGGTTCTATATTACGGACGGGTGAATGCTGATGTGACAGCAACGTCATCGGAGTTGAAACTTCCAGAAGAGATGAAACCCGGTACATACAAGCTTTTGGTGTTCGGCGAGGATGTCAATCTAGGTACAAATGCAAATACAGACTATGCAACGGCGGTAGGAGCGGAAGATGCCATTGAGTTTACCATTGTCCCGGAATACGTTATGGGAACGGGAGACATCCTTTTTTCTGAAAAAGTAGGGACCTCATCTTACCGCAATGTAAAGAGGGACTCCTGCCAGATTGTAGAAGTGGACGAGCAGGGGATTGTGCCGAGGGTTATAAATGGCAAAAAGAAACTGACTGTTCCATTCTATTTCGAGGATACTGGTTCAGAAACGCCACCTAACAAGATTTCTTTCCTAATTGTTGGAAACACTGCCGGAGGAACTTCAGACAGCGAAGAAATTTTGCTATATGAGCAACTGTGGTATCCTGTGTCGGAGGGAGAGACAGATGTAGACATTTTTTTGCCGGAGTGGTATGAGGATGAAAAGATTTATGTATTCACGGAAAAAGTCACAAGCGGAACCACGGACGGATATGCCAGTAATCTGGTTCTCTTAGAGTATGCCAATGTGGAGTTAACCGAGAATAGTGGTCGAGATCGGATTATCTCTGTCATTGTGGAGGGAGAGGAAGATGCCTATGATGAGTGTGCGGTGACTCTCACAGACAGAGCAGAAAATACGACTACTTTTGCTGCGGAGGATTTTATGATTACCAATGGTTCCAGTTATACGGATGTGGCAGAAGAAATTTCGGTTGAGACCATCAATGGACGGAGTCAGGTACTGGGGGCGGGAGAGGTTTTGTTGTCCGTAAAGGTGGACAAAGAAGTTGATGCAAGAGATAGGTATTGTTACCTCTGGTGGAAGAAGAAACCGTTGGGAGAACTCCGTGTAATCAAGCGGGTGATATCCACGAGAAATCTGGAAAAGACCTATGATGCCAAGGCGGGAGGAAGCCAGCTGACGGCAGAGGAACGGCAGGAATTGCCGATTCTTGTGGAAGCGGGGAGCAATGCACAGATTTTGTTTTATACCGATCCGGAATGCACTACTTTGGTGGGCAGCAGAGACGATACGGTGTCCGGTATTAATGCCTATGGGGATATGCCACCGGGAGCGGGAAAAGTGGGAGATGAGCCACTGGATGCAGGAACTTATTATTACCGAGTTGAGATGTATCCGTCGGAAAAAAACGAAGGTTATGTGACAACAACGAGAACTTTTACGATACACAAGGCAGCAGTTACGGTAAAGGCAGCAGATCAGACCATAGAAATCGGAAGCAATATTTCCCAAGATCCGGCAATTGGCTTGAAAAGCATTTATCTTGACACCCGGGCAAACTATTATGTAAACAGTGTTGTCCTGACACCTGCTTCCCTGGAAATGAATGTGGCTGATAACTCAATCATGCCATCGAATGCCAGAGTATATTGTCATAAATATTGGCAGAAAGACAGTATTGATGTGACAAAGAATTTTACGATTTCTTATGAGCCGGGAAAGCTTACCGTGACGAAAAAGGCACCGGTTATACCGACTCCTAGGCCGAATGATGTTTACACGGATAAACAGGGAGATGATACCGGTTCGACAATAGCAGATGACAAAAACATAGACAGTACGACAGACGTTACTAGTCATGAAAGTAAAGTGACCAAACCGGGGAAACCGGTGATTAAGTCTGCAAAGAAGGTAAAAAATGGGAAAAAGATTTCCCTTTGTCTGAAAAGGAAAGTATCTGGTGCAAAAGGTTATCAGGTTGTATATGCCTCAAGTAAGAAATTTAAAAAGAAAAAGACGAAAACGATCAGGAGCATAAAAACAACCCTTTCAGGAATTTCCAAAAAGAAAACTTATTACATCAAGGTGAGGGCTTACAAACTGGAACGTTCTGGGAAGAAAGTATATGGTTCGTATAGTAAAGTAAAGCGGGTGAAGTAAAAATTGCAACTTTTTTAATATTTTAATCGTTTATATAGTGAAAGCTGTTCGGTCAACGGTTTTCACTATATTTTTATGGGAGGGAAGCATATGAGGAAAATGTGGATTGGAATTGCGTTAATTTTTACTATGTGTAGCGTGTTTGGGTGCCGGGAGGATAGTGGGAAGCCACAGGCGGTGAGTGGTGGTGTCATCGACGCAAAACAGGAAACGGATGAGGTTTTGGAAGTGATCATGCCGGATGAAAGTACCGTTATGGGGCGGCTTTCCATAGCAGGTAAAAAGTACGTCTATACTACGGCTGGATGGGGATTTGACGATGAAATGTGTATTTGCCAAACTGATTTTGAAGGGAAGTCAATCAACGAATTTACCAATAAAGAGATGGGGACGAGCGAGATGGATCAGGTTCTTTATGTGGGGAATGACGAAATTATCTATCTGTTCAATGATGGCAGGAAAACACTCTGGAGTATTCCATTAAAAAATGTGGGGAAAAAGGATGAGAAGCCGGATTTTAAGAACATGAAACAAATTATATCCCTGCCCTCCGATGAGGGAATAGATCTTGTTCTATGTGTGACAGAGGAAATGGTGGCCGGATTCTTTGCCGGAGAATATAAGGAGATTGACCGTAGATCGGGGAAGGAAAGAAGTATTTATCCGGAAAAGGGAAAAAAGTTTTATAACTTTTCTTATCCATTTATCAGTAATGCATTTGATGGGGAACTGTCAAACAGCATTGGAAGTGATTTGACGGAAGATGGATATGTGCTGCTTACAACGGATGCGACAGAGAGTAAAGGAACGCTCTATTTACATAAGATAGGTACGAGCATGATGAAAAAAGTGGCAGAGGATGTATATCCTGCCCAACGGTTGATCAGTGGGGGAGGGAAATTCTTTTATTGGGGAATTGCCAGTATGCCCCGTGATTCAGAGACTCCTTTTGATGGCATCTGGATGTGTGATATCAGGACAGGACAGCAACAACAACTGGTATCCAAAGAGAAAATAAAAACGGAGATTTTCAGTGCAGGGGAGCTGTTTATGGATACAAAAGGCCGGTTGTATTTTGAAACGTCGAAAGAAGATTTATGCTGTTATAACCGTGTGTTCTTTAGTTTGTCGCCGGATGCCCCGGAAGATTTGAAACAAGAAGAAGAGATGACGGAAAAGCTGGCTGACTGCCAGTATATAAAAACATATTTTGGAGATACGTTATATTTTGAGGACGGAGATGGTGAAGAGGAAGAGGATATTTACACCTATGATTT
>JALENH010000280.1 GCA_022767895.1 Eubacterium sp. | reverse complement strand
GAGCAGGCAAGGGCATATGTGGAATTGCTGGATTATCTGGGAATTGAAAAGGTATATTTGCTGGCAACGTCGGCAGGAGGAAGTGTTGCCATACGATTTGCCCTGGATTATCCTGAGCGAACAAAGGGACTTATCCTATATTGCTCGGCAATGCCATATACAGAAAAACCGAAGGAATATTCCGAATATGCGGGACCGCCGGCGGCCTTGTGCAATGATTATGCGATGTTTTTAATAAGTCCATTATTTGAACCAATTATGGGAATGGAGTCTTCTACAATATACAGTATGATGCCCATCAAAGACAGAAAAGAAGGTGTAATACTAGACGCTTCCGTGACCAATCCTGATATGGCAAGAAATTATGATAATTATCAAATTGAATCCTTACAAGTGCCATCTCTCATTTTGCACGCAAAAGATGATAAGTTGGCAAAGTATGAAGATACTGTAAACGCACTTAGTAGATTTCCGAATTGCAAATTTGTATCATTTGAAACAGGAGGGCATATGATGGTGGGACATTCTGAAGAAATAAAAAAGGCAGTATCAGAGTTCATAAGAAGTTAAAAGTACTAAGAGTATCAAAATAAAAATAATTCTATTGACACTAACTGCTTTTTCCTGTATTCTTTCTTATAAGGAGGGATATGCTATGATTACGGATTTTTCCAGATGTCGTGACAGTGGTAAGTTTTATACCGGTGCTGAGCGGAAAAAGGGAATTCTTATAAAGGGTGAAAATTATATTATAAAGTTCAGGAAGCGTTCGCAGACGGGACTTACCTACAACCATGTGTCAGAATATCTGGGATGCCACATTTTTGAGCAGGCGGGGATGTCTACGCAGGAGACATGGCTTGGGACTTATCGGGGAGAAGATGTGGTGGTGATGAAGGACTTTACTTCTGAATCCGAGATGTTTGTTCCTTTTAATGATGTAGGGGACAGTTCGCTGGATGTGGATAAGGAGCGATATCTGTACAGTTATACTGACATTATGGAGATGCTGGAGGCGAACCGGAAGCTGACCTGTGTGGAGGAAACCATCGATACATTCTGGGATATGTTTATCATGGATGCTTTTCTTGGCAATTTTGACCGACATGGGAGCAACTGGGGATTTCTAAAGTGTGGGAACCGGTATCGGATGGCACCGGTATTTGACAATGGTTCCTGTTTGTTCCCAAAGCTAATTACCGATGAACAGTGCAGGGAGGTGCTGGATTCGGAAGAGGAGATGGAGAAGAGAGTGTATCAATTTCCTACGTCACAGATTCAGCTTCATGGAAGGAAGAGTTCTTATTATGACGTGATTACCAGCCATGAATTTGCAGCCTGTGACAGGGCACTTTGCCGGATGGCGGGAAAGATTAATCGGGAGCGGATTGGAAAACTGATTGATGAAATCCCCTGTATGAGTGAAGTGCGGAAGGATTTTTTAAAGCGGATGCTCCGGCTTCGCTATGACAAGTTGTTGAAGGAGCCTTTGGAAGGGGTGAGGGTATGAAGCAGGTAAATCGGAATTATGAACCATTAAATGAATATACAACTCCCCTTGCGGGAGAACCGGATTATACCAATGCCGGTGTGATTAAGGCGGTGGGGCATTATGGAGAGAAGTACAGTGTAGGCAAGATTGAATATCAGACTTTTTTTAATGAGGAATACCAGTATATTTTTACGCCTTACTGGGATGTAATTGATGCGTTGGATTCTTCCGTTTTTCAGGGGATACCAGGTATCTCCATGGAACTTAGGCTGGAGAAGTATTACCGGGTGAATATGCAGCCGGTCTTCATTACCGAGAGAAGTCCGTCGAAGAACCGGGAAGATTTGTGGGAATTGTTAGAGGCGGTGGGACTGGATTATTATGACCGTTTTGAATGGCTGATTCGTACTGATTTGCGCTGTGGCAATGACAATCTTATCGTAGAGCGGTATCGGGAAGGAACGGAAGAATTTACCTATGAGGAGGCAGCAGGACGGGAAGCTCAACTGCAGTATGGGGACCATGTGATTGTGAAAAGCCAGACACAGGTGTCCACAAATCCTTCCGTATACACGGAGAAGATGCTTCGGCTTCTTGCCACAGGGGCTGTGGTGTCTTTTGAACAAGAGGGATTGCAGATTGACAGGGAGAATCGTGACAGTGCCATGATGCTTTTGCGCCAGCAGTATTATGCGGCAAAGCTGTGGGAGAAGAAAAAGCATCAGCAAGGCGTTGAAAGAGCCAGGGAGAGAGGGGAATACAGAGGCAGAAAGAAGATTCCGGTAGACGCCGTAAGAGTGAAGGAGATTGCGGCGTTATTTCATCAGAAAAAAATCTCAGAAAAGCAGGCAATGGAACGTCTGGGAATTGCTTCCCGGTCCACTTTTTACCGAAGATTGAAGGAAACAAGGGAGTAGTGGTTTAATTTGTCGAATATTTCTCCTATTTCCTACTTGCATTTTTTGGGTAAACTAGGTATTATTGAAAAGGGAATAGTTGCCAATTTGTTTTCAGAAGAAAAGGAGGTATATGAATGCTTAATTTTGAAGAAGAACTTGAGAAATTTCAACCCAGCATGGACATCGAAAAAGTCGAAGATGTGGTTTATAATAATAATTTAGCGGATGTGACAGATATTGTAAAAGAATTGATACAGGATGCCAAGGGAACATTGTGATACAATAGGAGGGTTTTGAGAAGATGAGATGTCCAAGGTGCGATGCAAATGTAAGTGATACAGCGACACTTTGCAGTTTTTGTGGACAGGACCTTTCTGTAGTGCAGTATGTTCGCAGAGTCTCCAATTCTTACTATAATATGGGACTGGAGAAGGCGGAAGTGAGGGATCTGTCAGGTGCGATTGTTGTTTTAAAGAAAAGTTTGCAGTTTGACAAGAAAAATACCAACGCCAGGAATTTACTTGGCTTGATTTATTATGAAATGGGTGAGACCGTAGCGGCGCTCAGTGAGTGGGTATTGAGTAAATATCTGCAGCCGGAGGAGAACGCAGCGGATTACTATATTGATACCATACAGAAAAATCAGACAGCTCTGGATGCTACCAACCAGAC
>JALENH010000277.1 GCA_022767895.1 Eubacterium sp. | reverse complement strand
ATCTGAAACCCCATGGGCTCAATCAGATGAAGCCTGGCTCCCGCCGCCACACAGGTTCTTCCAATATTACCTGTGTTGGCAGGTATCTCCGGTTCCAATAAAACAATATTTAACATATCAATCTTCCTGTCTCAGGGCAAGGAACAAGTCTATACTTCCGCTGCCATCTGCAAAAACCATCGGTACACAAAGGGTCTTCGCATAATTTGTTGTAAAGCTTACTTCTCCATGTGACAACGTCGGTGGTGTGATATCAATTCCAATTCCATTGGAGGAAAATACCGTCGCGGCATTCCCCATAATCATGTTGCCTAGCTCACTTATGGCACTGGAAGCAAAATCATCAATAGTCTTTACTTCCATCATACACATTTTGGAAGCAATGGCACAAGTATTCTCCTCTGTCATAGCAATCAGCACCTGACCACGCATCTCACCGGTCACACCAATAATAATGACCCAATTGTCGTGTCCAAACTTCGCTTCCTTCAAAACAGGCTTTTGAATTTGAACATCGACAAAACACATATCCTGAAGTACTTTTTTGGCTGCCATAAGAAAAGGATTGATATGTTCCGCATTTAAAGTAGCCATCTCTTTCTCCTCTCTGCACAATCCTATAGTAAACATAATATCATAATTACAAAATAGTGTCTATAAATTTCTTTATTTTGATGAGCGCCTTTTTTAAATCCTCAATGGAATAGGCATAGGAAATTCGTAAAAAACCTTCCCCACATGCACCAAAGGCAGAGCCGGGTACCACAGCAACCCGCTGGTTCTCCAGAAGTTTTTTGGCAAACTCCTCAGAGCTCATGCCGAAGCGGCTGATATTGGGGAACACATAAAAGGCTCCCATAGGCTCAAAACAGGGGATTCCCATCTCACGTAATTCTTTCACAAGAAAACGACGTCTCTCATCATAGCTTTCCCGCATCCGTGCCACATCTCCATCACCGTTACGCAGTGCTTCGATGGCAGCATACTGACTGGTAGTTGGTGCACTCATGATGACATACTGATGAACCTTCACCATCTGACGGATAATTTCCTTCGGTCCCACGGCATAGCCAAGGCGCCACCCGGTCATGGCATAGGATTTGGAAAATCCGTTAATTACCACCGTACGCTCCCGCATTCCGGGGATGGCGGCAATGGATACATGATCACCCTGATAACTCAGTTCCGAGTAAATCTCATCCGACATCACAAACAAATCTTTTTCTTTGATGACATCGGCGATAATTTGAAGTTCTTCCCGGGTCATGATTGCTCCCGTCGGATTGTTGGGAAAAGGAAGTACTACCATTTTGGTTTTCTCGGTAATGGCAGACAACAACTTCTCCTTCGTCAGCTTGAACCGGTCCTTTTCTTCCAGAGGAAGACGAACCGGCACACCTCCCGCCATGCGGACACAGGGTACATAGGAAACAAAACATGGCTCCGGAATAATCACCTCATCTCCCGGATCCAGCATGGTACGAAAGCCAATATCGATGGCTTCACTTCCCCCTACCGTAACGATTACTTCATCCGGATTGTAATCCAGAGAAAAACGCCGTTTCAGGTAGGCCGCCACCTCTTGCCTAAGTGGCAGAAGTCCGGCGTTGGATGTATAAAAGGTACGTCCTTTCTCCAGGGAGTAAATTCCTTCTTCACGGATATGCCAGGGAGTATCAAAATCCGGTTCACCCACGCCCAGGGATATAACATTATCCATAGTGCTGGCCACATCAAAAAAACGACGGATGCCTGAGGGTTCCATCTCAGACACCATTTTGGATAACGGATTTCTCATGGGGTAATCAACTGCCTTTCGTCACTTCTTTCCTCACGAACTAAAGAAAGCCCGTGTTCTTTATATTTTTTCAGCACAAAATGGGTCGCTGTACTCATGACAGACTCCATGGGTGCCAGCTTCGTGGCCACAAACCAGGCGACTTCCTTCATGGTTTTCCCTGTGATAATCACGGTCAAATCGAAACCGCCACTCATCAGATACAGACTTTCCACTTCCTCGAACTGGTAAATCCGTTCCGCCACTTTATCAAAACCTCTTCCACGTTCCGGTGCCACGGTAACCTCAATCAGCGCCGTCACATGTTCGCAGCCAGTCTTATCCCAGTTAATCAATGTCGGATAGCCACATATGATTCCCTCTTCTTCCATTCGCTGAAGCTCCTGGTCTATTTCCTCCGGCGTAGCATCCAACATAGCCGCCAGATCCTCTGTGGACAACCTTCCATTTTTCGCTATATTTCTTAATATCTTTTCCTGCATCGTTACCTCCAATCCGATCGCATAAAATCCGCCATCTCACGTCATCGCCCGGAACAGTTCATCTGTCTTCGGTGGTTCCAAAAAGCGCCGTTCCTCGCCATTTATAATTACACGGTCATTTCCTTTTGTTGCTCTTCCCACCACAGCTCCGTGTATCCCGGCACGTTTCAACGCCTCTACCAGCTGACTGCCATGGTCAGTCCCGATCAGCATCGCCCCGCTGGAAATCAGCATGTAGGGGTTGATATCAAAGACCTCACAGACTTCTATCGTCTCTTGACGAATCGGAATCTTTCTCAAATCCACTTCCAGTCCGACTCCCGATGCTGCCGCCATTTCCCATAGAGCACCGAAAATGCCACCCTCTGTGACATCATGCATGGCAGATACACCAATTTCCATTGCCACTCTGCCATCCGGCACCACACTGAGCAGTTTTCCAAAAGCTCTCGCCGTCTCCACCAGTTCCGCCGGAAGTTTTGCCAAAAGCTCTTTTTCTTTCTCCGCCGCCAGTATGGATGTTCCTTCCAGACCAATCCATTTGGTGACAACCAAATCCTGTCCCGGCTTCAGCCCACTGGTAGTAACCATTTCCCCCGGCGCGATACGTCCCACTCCCGTCACTGACACCAGTGTCTGGTTCACTGCGGGTGACACCTCGGTATGCCCGCCTAAAATCTCCACATTGTATTCTGCTGCCAATTCCGTCACGTCTTTCATAATCTGTTTCAGTTCTTCCTCGGTATTCTCCGGTGGAAAAATGATGGTCAGCATCATCCCAACAAGCTCTGCCCCGGATGAGGCAATGTCATTGGCCGTAATGTGAAAGGCCAGTTTTCCGATGTCCTTTGCCGTTCCGGTAATGGGGTCTGTAGAAAGGACAAGAGCGTCCCCTGTCGGTGCCAGCACGGCGCAGTCTTCCCCTACACCGGCATGAACTACCACCTCCGGACGCTTTACTGTCAACTTTTTAAATACCGATCGTTTCAACACATTCTCTGGTACTTTTCCTATTTCCATCTGAATCTCCGTTCTACTGTTGCCCCGTCGGCTCTGTCGAATCAGCAGGTTCTTCCACCGCCGGTGCAACTGCTGCCTGAGGCTTTGTGGTCGCTTTTGCTTTCGGCGTTACTTTGGGCTTTGTCGTTGCCTTAGGCTTTGCCGTTGCTTTTGGTTTTTCAGTCGGTCGCGCCGATGGTTTCGGTGTCGCCTTCGCCGCCCCCTTTGTAATATAGCGTGGAACTGCCTGATACGTACTGGAATTAATCTGAGTCTTCTCCGTCTTTCCGTTCTCAGTCACAATTTTCCATAACACCGCTTTATATCCGATATGTGCCTCCTGTGTCACTTCCGTATAGGAAGCCGGTTTCGTTTTGTCATAAGTGATTTTATCTGCTCCGGGCTGTATCGTCTGAATGGTCTCAGACTCAAAGGTTACCTCCCTATCCTCACTCCGGGTTTCCTCGCCATATAAATTGAAGTAAATGGTACCGGAATAGGTGCCTCCCTCGATGTAAATAGGAACTTCTGTATTGTTCCGAAATTTAAAATCCTTGTAATCCCCTGCGATTGCGGCATCCATCGATGGTTTTACATAGCTGACAACCATGGAATGGGGACTGCGCTCTACAATTTCCAGTTCTGCTTTCAGTACGGCATTATATAACGTAGTGGATACCTGACAGACACCGCCACCGATGGAATCCACAACCTCTCCATTGCTGTAAGAAGGGGCAGCATAATATCCATTTTCCTCTGTCAGCGGTGAAATGGTATCGTGAACAGAAAATGTTTCTCCCGGATAAATCACATGGTCATTGATCAGCCTTGCCGCATTGGCCAGGTTGCGGGAGCGGCTGACATTCCCGGCATTGAAACTCGTCTGGAAGGAGCCGATTTTGTCCTTGCAGCGGGACGCCTGGTCTTTCGTCACCGTAGGCTCCTGAATCTTGACATCCGCTTTGACACGGATAATTTCTTCCTTTTCCTGCTCCTCCACGGACTTCCTAATTCGTTCTGCCGTACTATCTACCTGCACGGTGGATCCTTCTTTGGCATCGGTATATGTCAGAACGCCATCCTGCATTTTCACCTTGGCATTCTTCGCCTTGGTACACTTTTTCTTACATTTATTTTTTACAAATTCCCGGATGTCTTTTTCAGGGCAATCATATTTCAGATTGTATACCACCGGTTTTGCAGCCGTATCCCGGATTTGGGCATAGTTGGTGAAAGGATTGTTCCCCTTTCCTATCTGCAAAGCCTGTTCGATGTAATCATGATCCTCACACCGATAACCAAGTTCTTCCAAAGTCGTAGTCACCGTTTTTCCATTGACATCGACTTCCAATGTCCGTTGTAAATACTTATCACTGTACTTCTTAACTGCTTCCGCTGCCTGTTCTCTCGTCATCCCGCTCAGATTAATGGACTCCACAAAAACCCCGTCGCAAATGATATTATCATCCGGTTTTACCATCTGATAAGCAGCATATACATAGGCAGTAATCAGTAATATCATTATAAGAATGACCACAAACGCCGGCCCTTTTCTTGCCTTATTCAATCTGTCTCCTCACCTCTCGTCTCATCAAAGCTTGCGAATTTTCCTAAGTTGTATTACACTATTCTTGTTACATGCCTGCCAATAATCCTATCAGCATGGCAAAAATGATCACTCCGCAGATAATTCCTGCGACCAGACGTTGTTTTTTACGATTTAGCATAAATATATCCCCCTTTCTGAAAGGAAATTTGTTATGAATTTTGTACCTGTATTCCTAATCTGCTTCGTAGTATTCATTCTCTGGCTGTTCTATGAGCAGCGCAAAGCCCAGAACCAGGAGAATCAAGCATCGGAAGATTTCTGGGCCAGAGAGGCCGAAGCCAACAGCACCAGAAAAAAGGACATCTCTCATCTTCCTCTCCTTCACGTGAAGGAATCGGAAATTCCTGTTCCCGACACGGAAAATGAGTCCGTTCTTTATTATATCGACCACATCCGTGAATTAATCAAGACCCCGATGGTTGATCTGTCCGAATATTCCAACACAGACTTAAAGTTAGCATATGGAGTCGGAAATTTCAAGCTATTATCGGAATATGATGAAAATTTCAGCAACTTTCTTGTTGCCCTGACCAATCTTGCCCGCGCCTGCACAGAAGCGAATCTTCTCCCGGAAGCGGAACGCGCCTACCGCCTTGCTTTTCACTATGGATCACAAAAAGTGGCGGATTACACCGGCCTTGCCCGGGTTTATCTGCAAATGGAGCAGCCGGAGCATGTGGCAGAACTGATTCAGGAAGTAGAGGCCGGGGCACATCCCCGTAGGGCATCCATCATTCAGGCTCTCCGGGAAGTCCTGACACAGTACCAGTAATTTCCTCTCGGGACAGATGCTGCTCTCCCGCTCCATGATCCAAGGGACTGCGTCTCCGGTAATCAAAGAGAATATAATAGGCTTCCCGCCGGCGGACTTCGCCGTTTTCAAGCAGAATCTCCATGTCCACGGTATATTCGCCTATATAAATCATATGAGTGAGTTGCCTGGTCACATACCCCTCATATCCATGCAGATACCAAGGTTTTTCACATTCTCTGTCAAAAAATGACCGAATCATCCGTTTCTTCTCCTCCGTCTTGGGAAGAACAAACTCCGGCGGATTTTTCACATAATCCCGGCGGAACAAATCATAGGTCAGTATCTCCCGCCAGATTTCATGCTCTTCTTTCGGAATGGAATGAATTCCAAATTGCCATAAAATATCATAGCGCTCCATGCGGCTGTGCTTGCGTCCCGTAAGTTCCCGCTCCCGATAATACCGGGCAAGGGCTTCATACAGGGCAAAGGGGCTCTCAAACCATCTCACAAGATATGCCACAGAGGCAGCAAACTGGAAACTGTTGTAGTAAACTTCCACCATTTCTTCCACTTGCTTTAACTGTAGTACTTCTTCATAGGAAAGCCACTTCGTGGAAAACACCTCATAGGGTGGCAGACTGCTGGCCAGAACGTCATACTGCTTCTGCACTTCACTCATATGGGAGCCATCCAGCACTTTGAGGAAACCTAATTGCAGCTGATCCGGCTTCATGGCATAGACGTCATTGAAAGACCGCTTAAAACTTTCAAAATCCTCATAAGGCAATCCCGCAATAAGGTCCAGATGCTGATGGATGTTCCGGTTTCTTCGGACTCTGGCTATATTTTCCCGAAGCTCGCCCAAATCCATAGTCCGGCGAATGGCACGAATCGTATCCGGATTGGTGGACTGCACGCCGATTTCGAACTGCACCAGCCCCGGCCGGAAGGTATCAAACAAAAGAAAATCTTCCTCCCTCAGCAAATCGCCACCAATCTCAAAATGGAAGTTGGTTACGCCATTGTCATGCTCTCCAATGTATTTCCAAATCCGGTACGCATACTCGTGATTGCAGTTGAAGGTGCGGTCCACAAATTTTACCTGAGGCACTTTCTGCTCCAGGAAAAAGTCCAGTTCCCTCTCCGTCTTCTCCGGACTTTTGATTCGCACGGTTTTCTCGATGGACGACAGGCAGTAGCTGCAAGAGAAGGGACATCCCCGCATGCTCTCATAATACAGAATCCGGTTTTCCAATCCCTCCAGATTATCATAGGGAAACGCCAACTCGTCCAGATTCATTCCCTGCCTCGGTGCTGTTCTGCGAATCTCCGTCCCCTCCCGATACACAATGCCATTGATTTCGGAAAGCTTCTTCCTGTCCATAAATTCACGGAACGTCTGCTCTCCCTCCCCCACCATTACCAAATCAACATCGGGGTGATTTCGCAGTACCTCTTCCGGGTGGTAACTAACCTCCGGCCCCCCCAGAAAAAGAAGGGTGCCCGGCAGAATCTTCTTCAAATCGCAGACCAGCGACATGACATACTCGATATTCCAGAGATAGCAGGAAAATCCGATCGCCTCCGGCTTTTTTTCACAGATACTCCGGAAAATTTCTTCCCGTCGGTGGTTAATCGTATATTCTGCAATTGCTACCTGCTCCCGGTGCTTTCCCGCATTGGCTTTCAGAGAACGAATGGAAAGTGTGGTATGGATATATTTGGCATTGATGCCCACCAAAAGAACCATCGGATACCCCCTTTTGAACATAATAAAAAGCGGGTGATGGGAATCGAACCCACGTATCTAGCTTGGAAGGCTAGTGTTCTACCATTGAACTACACCCGCATTTGAAAACTATGAAATTTTCAACGTTGTCTATTATAGCAAAGGTTGGGAAGGTT
>JALENH010000255.1 GCA_022767895.1 Eubacterium sp. | reverse complement strand
TTGGCTGCTCTTGTAAATAATGTGGGATATCTGGTGGAAATCATTAGCGATAACATGGAGAAATCTTTGTTTGGAACAAAACTTTCCTATATTGGAAAAGCCTATATTCCTTTGATTTTGCTGTTTTTTACGCTTGATTTTTGCCGGATTGCCATCCCGCGTTGGTTATCTTACGTTCTAGTTGTGTTGCATACCGGAGTGTGGGTTCTGGTTATGACCTGCGATTATCATACGTTATATTATAGCAGTATTTCCTATGTAGAGGATGGGATGTTTCCTCATCTGGTGTTTGGACATGGGATTTTTTACTATACTTTTTTAGGTTCCATGGTCATCTGTTTTTCAACCTGTGTTATTTGCTGCGTTCGGTATTATTTGCGTTCTCAGAGAAAAATCACAAGGAAGCAGATAGTGTGCTTTTTGGCTATGTTTTTTGTGACCATTCTTGGTCTGCTTCTGTTCCTTTTCGGACTGACCGCCGGTTATGACACCACAGATATTTCCTATTGTTTATGCGCTATTATCTTAATGGTTTCCATGAGGCGATATGATCTTCTAGGCACAGTGGATATGGCGAAGGAATACGTTGTAGACAATTTCACGGATGGGCTCATAGTTGTAGATGAAGATGGTACATACTTGTATAGCAATCCGGCGGCAAAAAGTATTTTTGACCAATTGGATGACTGTGAAAAAGCGGATATTTTAAAAAAATTATCTGAACATTATGAAAAGAATGAGAATTTATTTGTTGGAAAGCAGGTATATGAAGTTGAATATCAAACGATAAACATGGGAGATAAACCTCGTGGAGGTATGTATCTGCTTCACGACATTACAGATGGTTATTATTATACGGAACATTTGGAAGAAGCTGTTCGTATTCAGACGCAGAAAGCAGAAGAACGCAGGGAGAAAGTGGAGCAGATGTCCTTGCAAATGGTGGAAACACTGGCTCAAGTCATTGATGCGAAGGACAAATACACGAAAGGACATTCTACACGTGTAGCGGAATATACTGTCCTTTTGGCGAAGGAGATGGGATATCGGGAAGAAGAACTCGGAGATCTCCGATATGCGGCATTGTTGCACGATATTGGTAAAATTGGAGTTCCGGATTCTATTCTAAATAAACCAAGCAAATTAACAAATGCAGAATATGAGGTAATCAAAACACACTCCGTTATTGGAGGAGATATTTTGAATAATGTAGATAATATCCCTGATGCGGAAGACGTGGCAAGATATCACCATGAACGGTATGATGGAAAAGGTTATCCGGAGCAGAGAAAGGGAGCGGAAATTCCGGAAAAGGCCCGGCTTGTTTGTGTGGCGGATGCCTATGATGCTATGAATTCCAAAAGGATTTACCGCAAAGCATTGACAAAAGAAAAAATAAGGACAGAGCTTGCAAATGGGCGCGGAACGCAATTTGATCCTGAAGCATTGGATGCCTTTCTTCATCTTTTTGACCAGAACAAGCTGGAATTCGTCCAGGAGGAAAGAAGAACGGGAAGCCCGGTTGGTGAATCAGGGGTTATTATGAAAAAAATTCTGGAGACGATGACCCGAACGGATACCAAAGAACGGGATTTCCTGACGGGGCTCTCGTTGCGAATAAAAGGGGAAAGAGAAATTGTGGAGGTTATGCGGAAAGCAACGGGGTGTCTGTTTTATCTCGATGTAGATAATTTGAAAAAGATTAATGATACAATGGGACATTTGTCCGGTGATCATCTGCTGCAGAAAGTCGGGGGATTGTTGCAAAAAAGGGAGGATCAGGGCGTTGCATGCCGGTTCGGTGGGGATCAATTTCTGTTTTTTGCCAGAAATGTTAATCGTTCCGAGGCGGCAACAATTATAGAAGAAATACTTGATGAATTTGAAAACTTAAAAGGTGGTGACAAATCACTTGAACAATCGTCACTATCCATTGGGATGTGTTTAACCCAGCCTTCAGATGAATATAGCGAGGTTTTCAAGAAAGCAGACAAGGCACTCTATTTTATGAAACAGAATGGAAAAGCCGGTTATCATTTTTATGATGAGAGAAGGGTAAACTGGCAGAAGGAAATGGATGTTGATATGAAGCATCTGATGGAAGGCTTACAGAGCAGTGGACAGTATCAGGGGGCACTGGATGTGGAATATCCTGTGTTCGCTAAATTGTATGAATACACCAAAAATTTGGGAGAGCGGTTTGAACAGTCTGTGAAACTGGTTATGATTACTTTGGAATCCGTGAAGGATGTCAGTATCGATGAAATGGAACTCGCCATGAGTAGTATGGAACGTGCAATTCAGACCACAATTCGTAAGGTGGATATCTGTACCCGATATAGTAGTGTTCAGTTTCTTGTTATTTTGATGAATGTTGGGGATAATACTGCCATGGTATTGAATCGTATTTTTCAAGGCTTTTACAAAATCTACCCGGGACGTGCTGTTGATCTATCCTACACAGTGGCAGAGTTGCCTGATACGCTTGAAGAAATTAATCAAGAAAACGAAAATAGGGATTTACAAGAAGAATAGATTGTGCTATGATGTCTAGGTTAGTATTTACCATTGCTCAGATTCTGGACGACTCCGACCGGATCTTAGTAAATGGCGAAAAAAATATAAGGAGGTACATCATTTATGATGACAACAGAAAGAAAAAAGGAAATTATTGCAGCTTACGGAAGAACTCCGAATGATACCGGTTCACCGGAGGTTCAGGTGGCACTTCTCACCGAGAGAATCAACACACTGACCGAGCATCTGAAGGAGAACAAAAAGGATCATCATTCCCGTCGTGGTATGTATAAGATGATTGGTAAAAGAAGAGGTCTTCTGGATTATCTGAAAAAGACAGATCTGGAAGGTTATCGTGCGCTGATTGAAAAACTTGGTCTGCGTAAATAATAAGAATGACTTGAGTGCTTTCGCCGAATTCACCGATATGGATGGATTCATTGCGAAAGCACTCTTTCTTCAATGATTTATTAGAGGAATGGAGATAACATGAAACGAAATCGAAGTCAGGCAGTTGTATGCCGGAATGGTAAACTGCTGTTAGTCGAACACAGAATGAAAGGGAGAGATTTTTTTAATCTTCCCGGAGGTGGAATCGAAGAAGATGAGACACCTGCGGAGGCGGCTCTTCGTGAGTTATCGGAAGAAGCCGGAGTAGAAGGCCGTGTGATTCGTCCCCTTGCCATCGAATATAAGCCGGATTTAGAAAGCCGTATTTTTACGTTTCTGGTGGAGATACCGGAGGATGCTGTTCCTCAAAAAGGAACGGATCCGGAATTGTCAGAGGAGGAGCAGACAATTGTCGGGGTGTCATGGTTTTCTCTCAGAGAAATTCCTGAGCGGGATCGAGCTTATCTGTTTGGCGCCGGACTTATGCGGATTCCGGAGTTTCATGATGAGGTTCTCAAGTGGCCGGATGATGTTATCAGTTATCCGATGGAACCTTGATTTGCTTTTTTGTTGGAAATTGTGTATAATGAAACAGTATATAAAATTGAGATGAAACCGAGACTTCTGAAAAGGTCATTGAGACAGTGATTTTTTCAGTGGTTTCGGCATCTCGAAATAATGATAAAGGAGATTAATTATGTACAAAACATTTACTATGGAACTGGCAGGACGTACCTTGTCTGTTGATATCGGACGTGTGGCTGCCCAGGCAAATGGTGCTGCTTTTATGCGCTATGGTGATACGGTAGTGCTTTCTACGGCGACAGCATCGGAAAAGCCAAGAGAGGGGATTGATTTCTTCCCTCTGAGTGTGGAATATCATGAGAAGATGTATTCCGTAGGAAAGATTCCGGGAGGGTTTACAAGACGTGAGGGTAAACCAAGTGACAATTCTATTCTGACTTGTCGTGTTATCGACCGCCCGATGCGTCCACTTTTCCCAAAAGATTACCGCAACGACGTAACATTGGAAAACGTAGTTATGGATGTGGATCAGGACTGTGCACCGGAATTGGTGGCTATGCTTGGTTCTGCACTGGCTACCAGTATTTCAGATATTCCGTTCGATGGCCCGACAGCAGCTACCCAGGTTGGTCTGGTAGATGGTGAACTGGTATACAACCCCACCAGCGAGCAGCGTGAGGCATCCGATTTGGCATTGACAGTTGCTTCCACAAGAGACAAGGTTATCATGA
>JALENH010000250.1 GCA_022767895.1 Eubacterium sp. | reverse complement strand
TAGTTGATTCTCTATGATATTTTGAAAAATGGAACATTCAAAAATTTGTCCAACACCATTCCATTTTGCAAACCGGTGCAGTATGATATGTTCAAAGGATTCACGGTCCAAATTCCCATTATAAATCTCATATTTTTCCATGTCTTTATGGAAACCCTGAATATCCGTCAGAATCTGCGTATAGGAGATAATCCGGTGTTCCTCCTCGCGAACGGTTTTATCCTGAATTTCATCCGTCAGATCAGGATAACGTTTTAGTATATTTTCATACTGGTCTTCTGTGACATAGGCGCACCATGCCAATTCCACCGGCGAGTAGTCTCCTTCCCTGAACACTTCATATCCCGGCAATTTTCTGGAAAGTTGCCCGGCCAACGTACTTTTTCCGGAACCTTGCAGTCCTTCGATGAAGTAACTAACATCTGTTTTTTGTATTTCTCTAAGTAATAATCTGTTGGTTTCTATTCTTGGTGTTCTCAACTTCGTTCTCCTATTCGTTTCCATTTCTCCACTCCATAATTGTGGTAGACTGCCAGTTTCCAAATTTATCTTTTGCAATTCTTTCTCTGGTTCCTATTACTCTAAAACCGCATTTCTTATGAAGCTTTATACTTCCTTCATTTACCGAAAAAATCGCTGAATATAACGTCCAGTAACCTTCTTTTTCTGCCTCCTTCATTAATTTCGAAAGAAGAGCTGTTCCTATTCCTTTTTGAGTGTGGTTCTGATCAACAAAAATGGAAACCTCTACAACACCTCTATATGACTCTCTACTGGATGTAGGTGCAATCATGGTGTAGCCAACCACTTTACCATCAACTTCGTACACAAATCTACATTCCCTTATATGCCCTTCATCCCATTCTTGATAGGAAGGACACTCTGTTCTGAATGTTACATCCCCCTTTTCAAGGCTCTGCTTATAAATTTGTACCATATCGTCCCAGTCAGACGCACGCATCTCTCTTATCACTATTTCATCTCCTACTTTTTGTGCCAATTATAAAATTCCTTCAATTCTCTTTTCCTCTCTTCCGGCAGAAGTGTTTTCTTCACTCCCTGAATGGCACCCTCCAAAGCGAGAAGCCGGTGCATACAAGCTGATTCATCAATTTCCTGAATTTTTAACCATGCCTGCTCTGCTCCTTCCGACCTCAAATCTTCTTCCGTTACAATTCCCACCTGGTTAAGCTGCTCTTCTACTACTTTTCCGATATTTGGTAATTGAGATAATTCGCCCATAATTCATTTTCCCTTTCCGAAGTGCCTATATGATAAAATTCCAATTAGCAGAAAATATGCACACCAAAATTCAAGTGCAACGACTCCACCAATACCAGAGCCATTGTCAGACATATTTGAGAATAATCCCGTCATAGGAATGAGGAAACATCCTATAAAGAAGATGCCATGAATCATCATCAGCCATTTCAATACTTTATCGCTTTTTGTTTTTTCAATTATTGTCATTCCCGTAAAGAAAGTTGAGAGTGCCATCATGCCATAACCCAAAAGATCGTAACAAAATATAAGTCCACCTCTCTGAAAATCAAGAATTTGCATAGCTTGATCATTTAGTTGTCCTTGTTGAACGACCGTTGTCTGAGCAAAATAAACAAGTAAAATCAAGACAATATAGACAGCTGCCAATATTATGCCGACAATTCCCGATACTTTTTTGTCATTCTCACATTCATTGAAAAATCCTGCGGTCATCATCAAAAATCCAATTGGTAAAAACATGCATATAAAGTAGCTTCCAAAATTAAACGGAATCAACATACAAATAGCAAAAATGATTACCGACACGATAACTACTAAAGAACCTATTTTCGCAATTCTTTCATTCATTTTTTAACCACCTATTTCACCGCAAAAATAACAGAGAATTTTTGATATGAATATACACACTTAACATTTTTGAATTTACATTTTTCTAACATCGCAACTTCCTCTTCCACGGGGCATTCTTTATCCAATTTCCTACGTTCTTTCCATAACTCCAAATCCGACTCAGACAACCCCCGGTTCTGCAAACTATTTTCCCAGTAGGAATCGAACCAATGATTCAATTCCGCCTGACCTGCACAAAACTGGTCGTAATTTACAAAGATTCCCCCTCCTGGAAGCTTGTTGTATATTTGTGAAAATAGTTCTTCCTTTTCCTCATCCTCTAAATGATGAATGGACAGTGCCGAAATAATTACATCAAATTCTTGTTCCGGCATTTTCTCCGAATAATCCATAATTTCATAGGATACGTTTGGTAGCCCCTCAAAACGTTTCCTGGCTACCTGAAGCATCTCATCGGCAATATCAACAAGTACATATTCGGATGCCCCAAAATGCTGTGCCCAAAAAGCGGATAAAAGTCCTGTTCCTGCTCCCAAATCCAAAATCCGCTTTGGTGTACTTATGTTAGCCGCAATAAAATCAGTAGTTCTTCCATAAAAATCATCAAAACATGGGATAAATTTTTTTCTATTTGCATCATATTCCTTGGCAATCTGGTTAAATTGCTGTTCCATATTCATTTTCATCACCTCACAATGTTCTGCCGATATACTGGCGCACCCGATTCTGATAACATAAATATTCCACCCCGAATGCACCAAGCAAAAATTTCTCCTCTACCTTTACAATCTGAAGGTGAAACATGATTGCTGCAAAAACAGAGAGCACAAGTAGAATCCAATTAAAAAACATGAGTAAAATTCCTATATACACAAGGTCAAATCCTAAAAAGGCCGGGTTCCTGCTAATCTGATAAATACCATTTGTGACAAGTTCCGTTCTATCCTTTTTCGACACACCGGCTCTCCAGCTGTCACGCATCGTAACAACAGAAATCGTAAATATGACTACGCCAGCTCCCCCTAAACAGGCACCGGCGATTCGTAACCCTATTGGGAAAACGGTTGTACCTATAACAATACTTATCACTTCTGCAAAAGGCACCAGATAAGTAGAAATTTTCATCGTCACTTCAATTGTTTTCGTTCCACCACTTTTTCCTTTTCCTATTTGGTCTGTCTGTATGCCTTTTTTCTTTTGGGATATCATTTTGGCAAAATAACATCCATAAAATGTAATCAAAATCAGGAAACCAATCACTTTGAAAATCATAAATCTTTCCTCCTGTTTTTACCTCCCTGTTTTATGTATTTA